>DASYMM010000289.1:0-6310 GCA_036009085.1 Pyrinomonadaceae bacterium
CCGGAGACGCTACTCAGCGCAGCGGTCACCGTGGCGTTTCCCTCTCGCCTTTCGCCGCCCGCGCGCCGCCCGCGAAACAGCAGGCGATAGACATCTTCAAGGCTTCGTTTTCCGCGACTCTGTTGTCGCACGCTTAGATCATAGAGCGCGGCGACGAGCATTCCCTTTTGATAAATTGACGCACCGCTCCCGCCCCAACGTCGCGCGGAGGCGTCTATTAAGGAAAGGTCGTCTCGTTCGCGCGCAGCGAGATAGATGTCGTATGCGCGCGCTAACGAATCGAGATAGTCTTGAAAAGTTAAATAACCTAGTTCGACGCTCGCGCGCGTCGCTTGATAGACGGTGAAGCCTTCGTAGAACCAATCGTAATCGCCGCTGAGCGCGAGTGCGTTTGGAACCCAGAGATGGAAAAGCTCATGCGCCAGCGGAATGCTGAGGCGCGCGAGTCCGGCAGACTTGGAGGTGGCACGCCCGGAGAGAAAGAGGACGGTGCCGCCGCGCGTCTCCGCGCTCCAACGCGCACCGTCTGCCACTTGTGGAAACGGCGCGAGCAAAACTAACGCGCGTTCGCGCGGGACAGCACCGGCGGCGCGCTCATGCCGTTCGAGCACGTCGCGGATAACTGTCACGACATCCTCGTCCGCGAACGCCCACTTGCCCGCCGTGGCAAACGTGACCTTCATTCCGCGCACGCTCGTTTGGGCGACACGCAGGTCAGCCCCAATGAAAAAGACGGACGAGTCTGCGTTCTCCATTTCATATTGCCCGCCATCGTTTCGAGCTTCGAGCGTCGCAATTTTCCAACTCTCCGGCAGCGTCAAACTCAACTTCGCGCGCGCAAGCGGGAGCGGCAGCAGATCACCGGGCATCAACACACCGCGCGCCGCCGTCAACCAGGAGACGTGCGCCATGTCGTTTGTCTCACGCGGCGGGTCGAGTTTGAGTTCGTAGCGAACCTTCGTCGCGTCGCGCGCCGCTTCGTATTCTCCCGGCGCGAGTTTACGCGCGGCCACCTCGCTGCCCTGCGCGTCGTAGAGCGACAAATTTTCGATGCGCTCGCCGAGGCCGATCATTCCCGCATACGCGTTGCGAAACGACCAAACCTTGGTAGCCTTCGCTTGCTCGGCTTCGACCCTCACACGCGGAGGCGCGAGCGAAACGACGCTGATTCGCGCATTGACCGATTGAGCTTTTGTTTCGACACTCATAAACATGATGAAGAACAGCGCGCAGCAAACAAGCCACAGGCGAAGCCGTCGCCGAAGGTCGCCGGTGGCGCGTGGCGAGACGAGCCGGGCTATGTTTACCTCTGCTTGGAGCATGCTTTGGCCGGGAGATGGATGCGAGAAACGGGTTGCGTGCGGTGGGAGAGATGTCTTTGACACTGGTGCGCGCGAGCGTCTATAGTTGCCTTCAACGTTCCGTTGGTTTTCCGACTGTAACATAATGTTAGAAGCAGTGCCCAGCCGCATTACCAGTGGGTCTCGACGCCGCCGAAAATACCTGGCGCGTGCGATGAACTCTCTGTTGCTCCTCCTGATCTTCTACGGCGCAACCTGCGGCCTGATTCATAACCACAACGTTTCTCTCCGGCCAACTTCCGCACCGGGAACAACTCCAACTCTCGACAACGCGCGTGAAAGCGATCTCTCGGCGCAGCTTTTATCAAACGGCAAGACCTGCCTGCTGTGCCAGTTTCATCAACAACTCTCGCACGGTCTTTTTCAGACGACGCCCTTCGCGCTGCAACCGTCCGCGAACGTCGTCCGGTTAATCGCTCTCACTTCCGACAACTACTCCGCACCGCACGAGTCTTCGCGCGGACGCGCGCCGCCCGTCGCTTCTCTTCTCTAAATTTATCTTCTACTTCGACCGCTTCCTCGTCTTGACGAAGTTATCGAAGCGTTAAAGATTTAAGACGCAAAAAGCCCAGACGCAGCCCTCGCTCCGGTTTTACAAAACCGCAGAGGCGGGCGCGTTTTCGGTCAGGCGTCAGGCGGCATCTGCCGTCTAGTCATGAAGAGAGGCTCTTATGTTTCGAGAAAGTATTTATAAATTCGCAGCGGGCGTGGCGTTAGCTTTCGCCCTGTGCGCTTCCGTCCCGGCGCAATCGCACATCGGCACGGTGCAGGGCGCGGTGCGCGATCCGAGCGGCGCGCTCGTGCCGGGCGCGACGGTGCGCATCGCCGACCCGACCAGCGGCTACCAACAGACGGCGCAGACCAACGAGCAGGGCGAGTACAAATTTTTCAACATCCCGTTTCACATTTACACCATGCACGTCGAGGCGGCGGGCTTTCAGTCCGTCGAAAAATCCTTCGACGTGGAGACGGCGATCCCGCTCACGCTCGACTTCACGCTCTCCGTCGCCGCTGCCAGCGAAACTGTGACCGTGACGGAAAACGCCTCCCTCATCGAAGCGGATAAAACCGCTTCGGACACGAACATCTCGCAGACGTTGCTCGAACGCCCGCTCGGCGCGGTTCCCTCGCGCGGCATCGAAGCCATCGTGGCGAGCGCGCCCGGTTTTTCGCCCGACGACAACGGGCGACTTCACCCGCGCGGCTCCGAATCGCAGGTGCAATACGTCGTTGACGGCGTGCCGATCACAGATAACCTTTCGGCCATCTTCTCGACAAGCCTCGACGCGCGCACGCTACGCACGGTCGAAGTTTTAACCGGCGGCATCTCAGCAGAGTTCGGCGACAAACTCGGCGGCGTCATCAACGTCAACACGCGCTCCGGGCGCGAGACGCCCACGCAGGGCAGCGTCACCTTCTCCGGCGGCAGTTTCTCCACAGGCGAAATCGGCGTCAACTTTTCCACGCGCACAGACAAGCTCGGCTTGCTGACGAATTTGTCCGCCACCACCTCGCAGCGTTTTCTCGACCCGCCGACCATCGAAAATTTTCACAACTTCGGGCGCACCGGCAAAGGCTTCCTGCGCCTCGATTATCAATTCACGCCGAACGACACGCTGCGCGCCACGTTCCTCGCGGGCGGCTCAAACTTTCAGGTGGCGAATCGTTTCGCACAGGAAGTCGCGGGACAGGATGAGCGTCAACGCCTGCGCGACCATTCAGAGTTCATCACATACGAGCACATCTTCTCGCCGACGACCTTCGGGCAATTCTCTTTCTTCAACCGCCACGGCGCGGCGCGCCTGACGAGCAACCCGCGCTCAACTCCCGTCGCGGCATTTCAAGACCGCGCGCTGCAAAACACGGGCGGCATCGCGGCGATTTCGTTCACGCGCGGCGAGCATAACTTGAAGGTCGGCGGCCAGTTCACGATTACGCCCGTCCGTGAGGAGTTTAGTTTCTACCCGACCGCGCCTTTCGAGGATTTCACAAGCGAAGACGGCGCGACGGTGCCGAACCCGATCAACTCTTTCACTTCCGCCAACCCGTTTCGCTTCGACGGCAGACGCACGGGGCGCATGCTCAGCGCGTACATTCAAGACCGCTTCTCGCCGTTTCGCAATTTCACGATTGACGCGGGCGTGCGCTACGACAATTACAAGCTGCTGATACAGGAAGACGCCTTCAGCCCGCGCATCGGCGTGGCCTACTTCATCCCGCGCACGCAGACGACCCTGCGCGCCTCTTACAATCGCATTTTCCAGACGCCGCCCGCGGAGAATCTGCTGCTCGCCAGTTCCGCGGAGGCCGCCGCGCTCTCACCCCTCGCCGTCGTGCAGGGTCAGGCGGGCGTGCGCCCGATTTTGCCGGACAAGCAACACGTCTACGAGGTCGGCGCGCAGCAAGCCGTCTCGCGTTACCTGCGTCTGAATTTGACCGTCTATCAAAAACGCATCGTCAACTTCGGCGACAAGGATCAATTCTTCGACACGGGCATCATCTTCCCCATCACGATCTCGGCCGGTCGAGTCACGGGCGAGGAACTACGACTTGAGACCGCAGACCTCGGCGGCTTCCGCGCCTTCGCCTCCTACGCCAACTCGCGCGCTTACGGCGTGACGCCGATTAACGGCGGCCTGTTTCTCGGCGAAGCGGTCGAGAGTCTCGACGCGCCCGGTCTCCGGTTCGCCAACGACCACGACCAGCGCAACTCGGCGCAGTTTCAGTTGAGTTACAATCACAAGCGTTCCGGCCTCTACGCGATCTTCGGCGGACGCTACGATTCCGGCTACCCGACCGACGTTGAACCGGGCACGACGCTCGACAATTTCATCGCCGCCGGATTCGACCCGCGACTCTACGACGAGATCGACTTCGAGCGTGGCCGCACACGCCCGCGCACGCTGCTCAATCTCTCCGTCGGCGCGGACTTGCTGCGCGAACGCCGCGCGTCGCTCAACGTGCAGTTCGACGTGCAGAATTTGACGAACACGCTCTTTCTCTACAACTTCGAGTCGGTCTTCAGCGGCACGCACATCGGCTACCCGCGCCTCTTCAGCGGTCGCCTGTCCGTGCGCTTCAAGTAAGACATTCACCACAGAGACACAGAGGACACGGCAGGGGGCACAGAGAAGAATCAACTCTCTGTGCCCCCTCCGTGTCCTCTGTGTCTCTGTGGCGAGTCTTTTCCTTCAATCGCTGCTATAACTCAATAAACTTGGAACATTTTCGGCCTGTCGCTCGTCTAAAGTTTTGCTTTCCAGGCAAAAACGAGCGTGCGGCAGGCCATTTTTGCCAGAAACGTTGACACTTCTCGCAATGCACCGATAGAATACAGCCCTCGCTAGAGATTAACACTGGCATCCAGCCAGCCTGAGGATCAAGCCGTGAGCCTTGTAAAGATCATCATGATCACGATTGCCGTCATCCTGTCAATCCTGTTCTTCGGGCGATTTTTGTTCTGAGCCTGACGGCGGCATGACCCCTTCCAGTCCAGTCCATTTCCGGCGACACGTTTTCACACGCGCCGCTCGCCAACTTTTCCTGTACTCTCTGCTCGCTCTCCTTCTCCTGCCGGGCACACACCTCCGCGCGCAAACACCCAACGCGCCCGCAGACGACGAAGTCCTGCGCGTCAACACAGACCTCATCACCGTGCCCGTCGTTGTGACGGACGCGCGCGGGCGTCGCTTCGCAAATTTAACGTTGCAGGATTTTGAAGTGCGCGACGGCGGGCGGCCGGTCAAGCTCGAATATTTCTCCTCCGGCACGGAACGCGTCGCGATGGTCTTCGCGCTCGACGCTTCCGGCAGCGCGCGCGAGCACATCGCCCGGCAGACCGAAGCCGCGCTCGCCATGTTCACGCGCTTCGGCAGCCTTTCGCGCATCGCCGTGCTCCCGTTTGCCGCACAGGCCGCGTTCACGCTTCCCTTCACCACGGACATCCAACGCGCACGCGACGCTTTCCAACTCTCCGCCCGGCGCAACCAGCAGACGGCCATCTTCGACGCCGCCGCCGTCGCCGTCCGCGCCTTCAACGTCGCCGGAGCCGACGCACGCGAACGCCGCATCGTCATCTTATCGAGCGACGGATTGGACACGGCCAGCCGCACACCGCCCGCGTCCGTCGTCGCCGATGCGCGGCTGCGCGGCGTCTCCATCTACGTCATACATTTCCCCTTGTTCGCCCCGCGCGGCGATGGGCTTGCCGTGCGCCGTCCGGCGAAAGGTTTTCGCGAACTCGCAGAACAAACCGGCGGCCAATATTTTCTGCTCGGCGACGCGCGCACTGCGCTCAACCCGCGCGCCTCGTATGATCTCGCGCCAATCTTTCGCGCCATCGCAGAAGATTTACAGAGCCAGTACATGCTCGGCTATTACCTCGACGCCGCCGCGCGCCGACAGAGCGGCCATCAAATCCAAGTCAGCCTGACCCCGAAACACAAACGTCTCCGCGCGCAAATGCTCCGCGAACCAAATTTGAGAGCAGTGACGAGTGACAAGTGACGAGTGACGAGAAAAAGACGTAAATCGTAAATCGTGAATAGTTAAAAGAAGCTCTTAGCTCTTAGCTCTTAGCTGGTAGCCAAACTAGGAACCGGAGGCGGAACGAGAGCCGGGAGGCAATGGCCGTCTGCCTCTGGCTAATAGCCAACAGCTAATCGCTTTCATTTACGATTTACGGCTTACGGCTTTTGGCGATTTACGATCCACTGTTTTATCTTGTCACTCGTCACTTGTCACTTGTCACTTAAAAATATGAACCAGCAAGGATTGCGAAAGATACGCCGCGCGCTGTTGAGCGTGTCGGACAAGACGGGTCTCATCGAGTTTGCGCGCGCTTTGCGTGGCTTCGGGGTCGAACTGTTGAGCACGGGCGGCACGGCGAAAGCCTTGCGCGAGGTGGGCATAGAAGTGCGCGACGTGGCCGAAGTCACGGGCTTTCCCGA
>DASYMM010000290.1:0-5618 GCA_036009085.1 Pyrinomonadaceae bacterium
CTTACACATTTGCGTCCGCCTGCGTCGAGTTAATAAACGCCGTCCCGGTGTCAACGGTCTCAGCGTTCCTGCTTCGAGCCTTCCTGTTGCTTGGCCTTCTTGCAGCCGGGAAAAGGAAATCTTATTTCCACCTCCTTGAGATCGCGCCCGGCCTGAATTTTAACCGCCTCCGTTTTGATTACCGACATCCTGCCGTTGCCTTCCGCTTTTTTGATGAGGGCATCGAGTTTCGGACAATTCTCAAACTCGCCCACATACGCGAACACGTCGGCGGACAACTCGCCCTCCAAGCCTTTCAGAATTCGGATTGAGAATCTCCCTTTCGCGTCCGTCATCGCATTGGCGTCGCCGTCAATAGTGTCTTTAGTGGTCGTCGCCGCGTCGGCTTTGAATACGACGCGCTCACCGGCCACGGGCTTCCCGTCCGAGTAGAGTAAGACGCCCTCGACCGCGACGGTCTCTTCCAACTTCGGCACGCGTATGTCGAACCCTTCCAGCGTCTCGCCCGCGCCGACGTTGATCACCGTCGCGCGCTCGCGCTCGGACACGTCCGGGTAATAAAACCTCTTGAACGGCTCGCGGCTGCTGAGCTTCCCGCCCAGATTGACGGCGAGGACGTAACTGCCCGCCGGAATTTTTTTGATCTCGAATGTCCCCGTTTCTTTCGTGCAATCAGACCTCAACGAGTATGACGGCACCTCCCCTTGCGGGAGGATGAGACTCACACAGACGCCTCGCATCAATTTCCCTTCGGGGTCGTAAACTTTGCCGCGCACGGCGTTGTCTATCTCGAAATGAATGTCGAGCGCGGCGTGCTTTTTGGCTTCGAGGAGGACGGGAATCTTTTTCGTCGCATCGCTCTGCGCGTCAACGGCAACACTGGGCGAATACGAGAGATAGTAAGTGTTAACTTTCCAACCCGGCGGCAACTCCGGTTCGACCTCGTAACGTCCGGCGGGCAAGTCGTAGATTTCGTAGACGCCGTTCTTATCCGTCTTGACTTCGTGAGTTTTGCCCGCGCCGGTAATGCGAATCCGCTTGCCCTCGCCGAGTGCGCCGGCCGCGTTAAGCCTGACCGTGCCTGACAGGCGCGACTTGCCGCGCACCTTGTCGAGTTTGTTGAGATACAGCAGGTCGTCGGCCACATGGTTCAAACCGCCCGACCTCCCGCAGCCGAAGCCGTACCAGACGGCCGGGTTCTTCTCGCGCGACGAGAGATAAAAGAGAAACTGCGCGCCGATCACTTCTTCGCTGAAAGTCCAGATGCAATCCGCGCCGCCGCCCTGCCCGAAAGTGATCTCATCGCCCGTCTTCATACTCCCTTTGAAGACCCGCTCGACAAGCATTCTGGTTGACTTCACGCCGTTCACGTAGCGCACGCCGGCGGGTATGTGACCGTCGCCGTCTGACTGCTCCGCTTTTTCCACGGAGACGACTCTGGTGATAACGACCGCGTCCGCTCCCTCGTAAGAATCGAGCACGGTCGGCGTCGGCCCGCAGGAGCAGGCGTGCGCGTCGCTCGCGCCGAAGCACAGAACGGCGAAGACCAACAACAGAAGCGAAAAGCAACTTTTGCGGGACATAAAGTTTCCTTTCCATTCCACCCCGCAGCGACGCCGCTGTCGTCGCTGCGGGGCGTCAACTCATCCGTAGTTAGAGCGTCTAACCAAACCCGCAACCACGAAACCACACGAAACAACGCTAAATGAGTTCGTGTTGTTTCGTGTGGTTTCGTGGTTCACTTCTTTGCTTCACCAAGTTTTGTGAGAGGCTCTTAGTGGTCGTGATGCGCGCCCGCCGGACGCTCGCCCTGATAAAGCTCCGCGCCCGTGGCGACAAACTCCGCCGCCTTCTCTTTCATCCCGGCTTCGAGCGCGGCCGACTCTTCGAGTTCCTTCTGCGCCGCGAAGTCGCGCACCTCCTGCGTGATCTTCATCGAGCAGAAGTGCGGCCCGCACATCGAGCAGAAGTGCGCGAGCTTTGCGCCTTCCTGCGGCAGCGTCTCGTCGTGGTATTCGCGCGCCACTTCCGGGTCGAGCGAGAGGTTGAACTGATCCTCCCAGCGAAACTCGAAACGCGCTTTCGACAGAGCGTTGTCGCGCAGTTGCGCGCCGGGATGCCCTTTGGCTAAGTCCGCCGCGTGCGCCGCGATCTTGTAAGCGATGACGCCCTCTTTCACGTCCTTCTTGTCGGGCAAGCCAAGGTGTTCTTTCGGCGTGACGTAGCAGAGCATGGCCGTGCCGTACCAGCCGATCATCGCCGCGCCGATGGCCGATGTGATGTGATCGTAGCCGGGCGCGATGTCCGTCGTGAGCGGCCCCAGGGTGTAGAAAGGGGCTTCGCCGCAGGTGGCGAGTTGCTTGTCCATGTTCTCTTTGATGAGATGCATGGGGACGTGGCCGGGGCCTTCGATCATCGTCTGGCAGTCGTACTCCCACGCGATCTGCGTGAGTTCGCCGAGCGTGTCGAGTTCGGCAAACTGCGCGGCGTCGTTGGCGTCTGCGATACAGCCGGGTCGCAATCCGTCGCCGAGCGAGAACGACACGTCGTAGGCCGCCATGATCTCGCAGATGTCACGAAAGCGCGTGTAGAGAAAACTCTCCTCGTGGTGCGCGAGGCACCACTTCGCCATGATCGAGCCGCCGCGCGAGACGATCCCCGTCGTGCGTTTCGCCGTCAGCGGAATGTAAGGCAAGCGCACGCCCGCGTGGATCGTGAAATAGTCAACGCCCTGCTCGGCCTGTTCGACGAGCGTGTCGCGGTAAATCTCCCAAGTGAGTTCTTCGGCTTTGCCTCCCACTTTTTCTAACGCTTGATAGATCGGCACGGTGCCGATGGGCACGGGCGAGTTGCGCAGAATCCACTCGCGCGTGGCGTGTATGTTTTTGCCCGTGGACAAGTCCATCACCGTGTCCGCGCCCCACTTCGTTGACCAGCGCATCTTCTCCACCTCTTCCTCAATCGAAGAAGCGACCGCCGAGTTGCCGATGTTGGCGTTGATCTTGACGAGGAAGTTGCGCCCGATGATCATCGGTTCGCTTTCAGGATGATTGACGTTCGCAGGGATGATCGCGCGCCCGCGCGCGACCTCTTCGCGCACAAACTCCGGCGTGACGAACTCTGGAATTGCCGCGCCGAAAGAGTCGCCACGGTGCTCATGAAAGAGCGAACTGCGGTCGTCGCGCGAATGCGCTGTGATGGCGTGCAAGGCCATCTCGCGCCCCATGTTTTCGCGCAGCGCGATGAACTCCATCTCCGGCGTGACGATGCCGCGCCGCGCGTAGTGCATCTGCGTGACGCGCGCGCCCGCACGAGCGCGCAAAGGTGCGCGGCGCAGGCCGGGGAAGTATTCCAGACGCCCCTTCGTCTTTTGTTGCGCGTACTCCGCTGCGCCCGCCGTCAGGTAGCCGTCGTCTTCCGGCTTCACCTCGCGCCCGACGTACTCTTCCACGTCGCCGCGCGCGATGATCCACTCGCGCCGCAAAGGCTTGAGTCCGGCGCGCTCGTCGCACTTGACGGCGGGGTCGCCCCACGCGCCGCTCGTGTCATAGACGCGCACGCTTGGGTTATGTTCCAGCGTGCCATCGGGGTTGCGCGTCTGGTTCAAAGCGACTTCGCGAAACGGCACACGCACGCCCGCGCGCTCGCCCTCGACGTAGACGCGCCCGGAATTCGGCAGTTGCACTTCATCGCTGCGACGCTCCGGTTGCTCGACGGATTCTTTAGTCTTACTCATCTGGTCATCACCTCTTCAGCCGCCGCAAGCGCGGCCTGAAAAGAAAAACCGCTCGGACACATGAAGGGTCGCAAGCGGTCTTCCGGCGTTTCTCCCTTCGGCGGTATTAACCGCATCAGGTTCTAGGGGTCTCCCGATTTTAGATTTCGGATTGAAGATTTTAGATTGAAAGCAAATGCTCTTCTAATCCGCAATCCAAAACCTGAAATCCAAAATGTGTGGACTCTCAGCCGCGCCCGCTCCTCTGCGTGCGAAGCTCCCCCGAAAACTTTCCCAACTTTCAAAAAGCAGGCGGCGAATTATGACTTACGCCGTGTCATTCGACAAACAGATCGTCAACCGCCATCGTCCAACCCGGCACGGCGGGTTCAGCCTCCGCCATCTCGCCGCGACGATAGACTTTTGCGTTGTCAGGATCGTTCGCACGATAAACACGCACCACATCATCGCCCAACAGATCAACGTCCCACACAACCTCTGTGCCCGCCGCGAAATACTCTGCGCGCTTCTTCGCCATCGCGCGCTCGGCCTTCGGCCCGTAGTCGCCTTCGCTGCGGACTTCGACGGCGAATGCAGGTGCGCCTTCAAAGAACTTCATCGTGATCTCGCCGGTGTAAAAGGCTGCATCAGGACTAAAGGATTTGCGGTCGGGCAAATTTACTTTAAAAGCGGCATTGTCTCCCACCGCGTATCCCGTCTTGGTGTGCTTCGTATGTTGGCGAAGGGAGACGAGAATCTCGCTCGCTGCATAGTTCGGTAGTCCGCCAGTTGGTGACATGTGGACGATCTCCCCGTTGACGAGTTCCGCCTTGCCCTCGACTTTGTACAGGTCTTCGATGGTCGCTTCGGTTTTGGTACTCATGTGGGCGCACCTCGCTCGGGTTAGCCGCCGATGAAACTCATCGTGCGTGCGGGTTGGAGGAATTCGGGATCGTTGATGTAGTGGCGCGGCTCTTTTTTCAGGACGACCGATTCGATGTACTCGACGAGTTCGGCGCGCGTTGCGCCGTGGCGGAGAACGTCGCGCAGCGAGTGCTCGACGGTGGAGAAGAGGCAGGTTCTGATCTGGCCGTCGGCGGTGAGGCGGATGCGCGAGCACGCGCCGCAGAAGGGTTCTGTGACGGGCGCGATGATGCCGATCTCGCCGGGCGCGCCGTCGGCGAAACAATAGCGCGCCGAAGTCTCCGCGCCGCGCCGGACGGGCAAGGGCGCGAGCGGGAAACGCTCCTCAATGGCCGCGCGCATCTCTCGCCCCGGCACCACCATCTCGCGCGACCACTCGTGGCCGGAATCCAGCGGCATGAACTCTATGAAGCGCATCGCGATGTCGTGTTCGCGCGCGAACGCGGCGAAGTCTGCGACCTCCGAGTCGTTATGCCCGCGCACGATGACGGCGTTGATCTTGATCGGCGTGAGACCTGCGGCGCGCGCGGCCTCGATGCCTTCGAGCACGCGCGGGAGCACGTCCACGCCGGTCATCCGGCGAAACGTGTCGGGGCGCAAACTGTCGAGGCTGATGGTGATGCGGTTGAGTCCGGCCTGTTTGAGCGCGGCGGCGCGTCCGGGCAGAAAGTAGCCGTTGGTGGTGAGCGCGAGATCGTGCAGGCGCGGTTTGAGCGCGGCGATTTTGCCGATGATCGTTTCGATGTCGCGGCGCATCATCGGCTCGCCGCCGGTGAGACGAATTTTTTCGATGCCTAAGCTGACGAAGATGTCGGAGAGGTATTCGATCTCCTCGTAAGAGAGCATCTGCTCCTTCGGCGCAATCGGCGGCTCGCCGTGCGGCAGGCAGTAGAAGCAGCGAAAGTTGCACCTGTCCGTCAGCGACACCCGCAAATCGCGAATCGCGCGCCCGTATGAATCTTTGAGTACCGCAGTAGTC
>DASYMM010000291.1:0-22882 GCA_036009085.1 Pyrinomonadaceae bacterium
GGCTATTACCAATCGTCCCTGACGGGACTTTTTTAGGGCTATCAGCAATCGTCCCTGCGAGACTTCTCAAACCGTTTCCCTGGCTTTGTCCGAATAAACTCACGGCTTGGCGGCGAGAGCCTTCACCTGTTCGCCGCAGTCGTTGCAGATGCGCGTGATGGCGCGTTCGAGGTTGGGGTCAACGTCTGTGAGTATTTGCAGGACGTGCGCGGGCAGGCGCAGGGTGACGACCATGTATTGCTCGTCGGTGGCGGGGCTTGAGAGCGCGCTCTCGATGGCGCGCAGTAAGTCGTCGAGGCCGGTCGGTTTCGAGAGGTATTCCTGCACGCCGAGGCGCGTGCACACGTCGCGCGATTCGGCGAGCGTCTCCGCCGTCACGACCACGACGGGCACGCTCGCGGACAAATTCCTGATCTCCTCCAAGACCTTCGTGCCGTGCATCTCCGGCAGAGTCATGTCGAGCAGCACGGCGTCCGCGCCGTTGGCCTCGAATTCCGCCACGCCTTCTTCGCCCGTGTAGGCGTTCGTCACCTCGTAACCCGCCTTTCCCAAAGCCGATTCGTACAACTCCGCGAGGTCTTCTTGATCTTCTATGACGAGAATGCGATGCTTGCTCACGACGAACTTCCCCCTTAATTTATCCGAAGCAACCGCCTGTCAGCTTTCGTGCCTCGACTGCCGGTTGCTTAACATTTTTTGCACGGCCTGAAGTATAGCAGAAGCGTTTATGACTCTCTCCATCGCTACGGTTCTCATACTCCTCTTCGTCGCGCTCGTGCTCTTCGGCACGGAGCGCATTCCGATTGACGTGGTGACGATCCTCGTCGTCGTCGGCCTCATCCTAACGCGCGTGCTCTCGCCTGCGGAAGCCTTCGCCGGTTTCGGCAACGACATCATCATCACGATCTCCGGCCTCTTCATCCTGACGGGCGGCTTGGTTAAAACGGGGGTCGTTGATCTCGTCGGGCGGCGTCTCCACCGTGTCTCGGGCGGGAGCGAGTTTCGCCTCACCGTGCTCATCATGTTCACGGCGGCGGCCTGCGCCTCTGTGATGAAGAACACGACGACGACGGCCATGTTCGTCCCAGTCGTTCTGGGTCTGGCGGAACGTGCCAAAGTGCAGCCGTCGAAACTGCTCATGCCGCTCGCCTTCGGCGCGATCCTCGGCGGGACGTGCACCCTCATCGGCACCTCGACCAATCTCGCCGTGAGCGGCGCGATGACGCGCTACAACCTCGAACCCTTCACGATGTTTGAACTCACGCCCGTCGGCATCGCCATCGTCGTCGTCGGGATGATCTACATGCTGCTCGTCGGCCTGCGTCTCCTGCCCGCGCGCGGCGCGACGGACTCTCTGGCCGACGCTTATCACATACGCGAATACATGTCCGAGGTCGTCGTGCTCGACACGTCGCCGCTCGTCGGGCAGACGCTGGCGGAAGCGAACCTGAGCCAGTCGCTCGACCTCGCCGTCGTCGGCATCCTGCGCGGCAAGCAGGGTCGCATCGCGCCGCGCGCCGACGAGAGAGTTCTCGCGGGCGACCTGCTTCTCGTGCAGGGGCGCATCGAAGACATCCTGCGCGTCAAAAACGAAGCGGGCATCGAGATCAAGGCCGACTTCAAATTGAGCGACAACGATTTGGAAACGGGCGGCGTCGAGTTGTTCGAGGCGATGGTCTTGCGCGGCTCAAACCTCGTCGGGCGCACTTTGAAGGGCACGAAGTTTCGCGAACGCTACGGCCTGACCGCGCTCGCCATCAACCGCCACGGCGTCGCGCTCCTGTCGAAACTGAGCATGGTCAGCCTACGCTTCGGCGACGTGCTGCTCGTGCAGGGCAGGCGCGAAAACGTCGAGCACCTTGCGACGGAAGGCAACCTGCTGCTCCTCGAAGACGTGTCCGAGCGGCGCGGGCGCGCGGCAAAAAGGCGTTGGGCGCTTTTAGCCTTCGCCGTGTTTCTGGTCTTCTCCATCTTCCACCCGTTCGGCGTGCCGCTCTCGGTCGCGGTGCTGTTCGGCGTGCTCATCCTGCTCGCCACGCGCGCCGTGCGTGCGAACGAGATTTACCCCATGATCGACTTTCGCTTGATCGTCCTCATCGCCGGGATGATCAGCTTCGGCACGGCAATGGAGAAGACGCACGCGGACACCTATCTCGCGGGGATGATCGTCAACGCCGTCGGCGGTTTCGGCTCATACGCCGTGATGGGCGGTTTCATTTTGTTGACTATCGCCTTGACGCAGCCGATGTCGAATCAGGCCGCCGCGCTCGTCGTCCTGCCCGTCGCCATCCAGACGGCGACGCAACTCGGCCTGAATCCGCGCACCTTCGCCGTCGCCGTCACCTACGCCGCGTCCTGTTCGTTCCTGACGCCGCTCGAACCTGCCTGCGTGCTCATCTACACGCCCGGCCGCTATCGCTTCTTCGACTTCGTCAAGATCGGCTCGCTCCTCACCGTCGCCGTCTTCATCATCATCATGTGGCTCGTGCCGATGCGCTGGCCGCTCAGTTAAAGTTGAAAGGCGAAGGGGGAACGTTGAAAGTGAAGAGATTGATACTGGTCGGCCTGCTGCTGGCGTCTCTGTGCGGTTGCGAAGCGGGGCGGAGAGCTTACCTGTCCGCCACTCACCGGATCGTGAGAATCCCGACGGAGAATATGACGCCGACGATCAAGGTGGGCGACTTGGCCGCGATAGATGAGAGTTATTATTCGACCAAACCCGTCGAACGGTTCGACATGATCCTTTTCCGACAACCGGAATTGGATGAAAGCTCCGGCGAAAAAGACTCTAAGTATCTCAAACGCGTGATCGCGCTCGGCGGCGAAACGGTGGAGATTCGCAAAGGAAGGCTCTATGTCAATCACACAGAGTTGAGCCAGCCTTTCTCCTTCATGCCACACGACCCGGAAGAAGATTTCGGCCCTCTGACTGTGCCCCGGGGCGAGTATTTTATTCTCGGCGATAATCGCCGGAACAGTGCTGATAGCCGGTACTGGAAGAAACCGACGCTGCCCAAAAGTTATATTCTGGGAAAAGTCGTGGAAATAATTCCCCAGTAAAAACGGCTGGTTCACACGCCGGGGCGGGCGATTCGGTTGCCTCTTCAGTTGCGTTCGTAAAGCCTAATCTTTATAATTCGCGGGCTTCAAGAAGGGCACTACATACAAGGGAAACTCTCGCACAAGTTAATTCATATTATCCACTTTCAACTGTCATCGTATGCCTAACATCACCCGATGGAAGTCTCCCCGTCGCCCAATCTCGACGCGCCCGAAGCCGCTGCGCACGCTCGCCGCGGGCGTCATGCAAATGGCTCGCGCCGCCTTCGCGGAGCCTTACAACCTCGTCGTCGAACGCACCACGATCAATTTGCGGCGACTGCCCGACGCGCTCGACGGCCTGCGCGTCGTCCAACTCTCGGACATTCACCACAGCCCTTTCACCGGGCGCGCACAGGTTGAACGCGCCGTCGAGTTAGCCAACAGCCTCCAACCCGACATCATCGCTCTGACGGGCGACTACGTTTCGCACGAACGCGAATACGCCGCGCCGTGTGCGGAGATGCTCGGACGCCTGCGCGCGCGTTGCGGCGTCTACGCAGTGCTCGGCAACCACGACCACTGGACGGACGCCGCGCTCATCACAGACCTCTTCCGCGCCGAAGGCATACGCGTCCTCGTCAACGAAGGCATGCGCTTCGAGCACCCGAAACACAAGGGCGCGACCTTCTGGCTCGCCGGCGTTGACGACACGATGGTCGGCCTCGAAGACCTCCCGCTCGCGCTCGCCGGTTCCGCCGCGGACGAGATGAAACTCCTGCTCGCGCACAACCCGATTGTCCTTCGTCGTGCCGCACGCGCCGGAGTTGACCTGGTTCTCAGCGGCCACACGCACGGCGGCCAAGTCACGCTCCGCGCCGAGCGTTCGCCCTCAGGCCGCCCGCGCCGGAGGCTGCTGCGGGGCTTAGGCCGCCAGAACGACACGCAAATTTACGTCACACGCGGCCTCGGCACCGTCGTCCTGCCCGTGCGCTACGGCTGCTTGCCCGAAGTCTCTCTCCTCGAACTGCGCAAGCAATAGTTTCAAGTTTCAGGTTTCAAGTTAAAAACCTGTCGGCCTAAACTTGAAACCTGAAACCCGGAACCTGAAACCCGCATGTCTTCTCGCATCTTCACCGTGCCGAATTTCCTGACCGTCATCCGCATGGTGCTGGTTCCGGTCTTCGTCACGATGCTCTATTACCAGCGTTTCGACTGGGCGCTCGCCATCTTCGTCTTCGCGGGCTTAACCGACGGCATAGACGGCTTTCTCGCACGCCGTTTCAACCAGAGATCGCAACTCGGCACCATCCTCGACCCCATCGCCGACAAACTCCTGCTCGTCACCTCTTTCGTCACCCTCTCGCTCGCCTCCATCGTCGGGCGCGGCGAACACCTGCCAGTCCCTTTCTGGGTGACGGCGGCGGTCATCAGCCGCGACGTTTTCATCGTCGTCGGCGCGGCGGCCATCAACATCGTCACAGGCTTTCGCGGTTTTCGCCCCTCGCTGCTCGGAAAAGTCAATACGGTCGTGCAGATCACGGCCATCGTCATTATCCTCGCGCTGGCGCGTTTTCCCTCAATTCGCGGCTACATCCTGCCAACCGTCTATGTCGTCGTCTTCGTCTCCGCGCTCTTCTCCGGCATGCACTACATTTTCCACGTCTCCCGCATCATGAACGAAGACAGGCATGAGCGCGAGATGGGCGAAAACTCCTGATAAATAAGCGATTTAGGGGGTCTCAGTGTTCGACGAGGCAACTTTGCGCGGGTTTTTGTAATCGAAAGTTGACAAGAAGGGACTCAGATATTATATTAACGCTGTATTCAACCTATGCCTTTATATCTGAGATGCGTGTGAATAGTCCGTTCGAGACGGTTTGTGGCCGTTTAAGGCCGGGCGCGTGAGCAAAAAGAGGCGGGTAGCTAAATAACACTGGAGAGTGAAAAAACGATGAGCAAGATAATCGGTATTGACTTGGGCACGACCAACTCGGTGGTGGCCGTGATGGAAAACGGCGAGCCGACCGTCATCACGAACTCCGAGGGTGGGCGCACCACGCCCTCCGTCGTCGCCTTTACGAAGGACGGCAACCGTCTGGTCGGCCAGGTGGCGAAGCGTCAGTCCGTCACCAACCCTGAGAACACGATCTATTCGATCAAGCGTTTCATGGGACGCGGCTTCGACGAAGTGACGGAAGAGAAAAAACAGGTTCCCTATCAGGTGCAGCCCGCGGGCAACCGCGACGTGCGCATCGTGGCGAGCGGCAAAGAGTACACTCCGCCCGAGATTTCCGCGATAATCCTGCAAAAGATGAAGCAGTCTGCGGAAGACTACCTCGGCCAGAAAGTTGACAAGGCCGTCATCACCGTCCCGGCCTACTTCAACGACGCGCAGCGGCAGGCGACGAAAGACGCGGGCAAAATCGCCGGTCTCGAAGTGATGCGTATCGTCAACGAGCCGACGGCGGCTGCCCTGGCCTACGGTCTGGACAAGAAGAAGGAAGAGATCATCGCCGTGTTCGACTTCGGCGGCGGCACATTTGACATTTCTATCCTCGAAGTCGGCGAAGGCGTCGTCGAAGTGAAAAGCACGAACGGCGACACGCACCTCGGCGGCGACGACATAGACGAGCGTTTGATGCAGTGGATCACGGAAGAGTTCAAGAAGGATCAGGGCATTGACCTCTCGAACGACAAGATGGCCTTGCAGCGTCTGAAGGAAGCCGCGGAGAAGGCCAAGATCGAACTCTCGACCGCGATGGAGACGGAAGTGAATTTGCCGTTCATCACGGCTGACGCTTCGGGGCCGAAGCATCTCGTGATGAAACTGACGCGCGCGAAGTTCGAGCAACTGATCGATCCGATCTTGCAGCGTCTCAAGAAGCCTGTGGAAGACGCCATCGCCGACGCGAAGAAGGCGATCAAGGATTCCAATTTCGACGCGACCAAAGTTAACGAAGTGGTCTTGGTCGGCGGCTCGACGCGCATCCCGAAAGTTCAGGAGATCGTCAAGAGCATTTTCGGCAAAGAGCCGAACAAGAGCGTGAACCCGGACGAAGTGGTCGCCGTCGGCGCAGCCGTGCAGGCGGGCGTACTCTCCGGCGAAAAGACGGACATCCTCTTGCTCGACGTGACGCCGCTCTCGCTCGGCATCGAAACGCTCGGCGGCGTCTTCACGAAGTTGATCGAGCGCAACACGACGATCCCGACGCGCAAGTCGGAAGTCTTCTCTACGGCGTCCGACAATCAGACTTCCGTCGAGGTGCACGTCCTGCAAGGCGAACGCCCGATGGCGGGCGACAATCGCACGCTCGGCAAGTTTCACCTCGTCGGGATTCCGCCCGCACCGCGCGGCATGCCGCAGGTGGAAGTGACGTTTGACATCGACGCGAACGGCATCGTCAAAGTCTCCGCGATGGACTTGGGCACGAAGCGCGTGCAGGACATCACGATCACGGCATCGTCGGGTCTGTCGAAAGACGAGATCGACCGCATGATGCGCGAGGCCGAATCGCACGCGGGCGAAGACGTGAAGAAGCGCGAGGAGATCGAAGCGCGCAATCGTCTCGACGGTTTGACGTATCAGGTTGAAAAAACCTTCAACGAGAACAAGGAGAAGCTCGACGCGGCGGCGACGACGCAACTCGAAACCGCGATTGCCGATGCCAAGAAGGCTCTCGAAGAAGGCGGCTCGGAGCGCATGAACGACGCCTACAAGAACCTCGAAACCGCCTCGCACAAACTCGCCGAAGCGCTCTACCAGCAGCAGTCGTCCCCGACGGACGGCGAAGCCGGCGGCGGCGAACAGGCTAACGCGGCGGGCGCGTCAGCCTCCGGCGGGCAGACGACCGGCGGCGGCGACGACAACGTCATTGACGCGGAATACGTTGACGTTGACGAAAACAAGTAAAACAGTGACGAGTGACGAGTGACAAGTTTCAGAACTTGTTTGAACTCGTCACTTGTCACTCGTCACTTGTCACTGTCTTTCAATGGCAAAAGAAGATTTCTACAAAGTGTTGGGCGTGGAGCGCAAGGCGAAGCCCGAGGAGATCAAGAAGGCGTACCGGCGGCTGGCGCGTAAGCATCACCCGGACGTGAATCCGGGCGACAAGGCCGCAGAGGAACGCTTCAAGTTGATCACGGAGGCGCATGACGTGCTCTCCGACCCGAAGAAGCGCAGCGTCTACGACAGGTTCGGGCAATACTCGGACAATCTGGCGGACGCGGCGGCGCGCGGCGCGGAACCGGGCGGCTCGGGTCGTAGTGCGCCCTTCGATTTTACGGGTTTTGATTGGAGCACCGGCACGGCTGCGGGCGCGGGCGGCGGCGGCGGAAGCGCGGGCGGGAGTTCGAGCTTTAGAGACATCTTCGCGGACTTGTTCGGCGGCGGCGCGGGGGGCGCGAAGGCCGAACGCGAGCCGCCACGCCCGATGCCGCAGCGCGGCTCGGACATCGAGATGCCGCTCGCGCTCTCGTTTGAAGAAGCCGTCACGGGGATGACGACGAACATCACGGTCAACCGCTCCGAGCAGTGTTCGCGCTGCAACGGCGCGGGCGACACGGGCGGCGCACCCATCACCTGCCCGACCTGCAAGGGCGTAGGACAGGTGCAACGCGCGGGCGGGCGACTCAGGTTCGCGCAGGAGTGTCCCGACTGCAACGGGGCGGGCAAGCGTCGGCCTCCTTGTTCGTTGTGTCAGGGCAAGGGAGTTGTGCCGAAGACGGAGAGCGTCAAGGTGCGTATTCCGGCGGGCGTGGACACGGGTTCGCGCGTGCGCATTCCGGGCAAAGGCGAAGGCGGGCGACTGGGCGCGCCGCCGGGCGATCTCTTTATCATCACGAACGTCGGGCGGCACAAGCATTTCACGCGCAAGGGCGATAACATCTACGTGACGATCCCCGTCACCGTGCCCGAAGCCGCGCTCGGCGCAAAAATCGAAGTGCCGACGGTGGAAGGCAAAGCCCAACTCAGGATTCCGCCGGGCACGCAATCCGGCCAGAAGTTTCGCCTGCGCGAACGCGGCGTGCCGTCTTTGCGTAACCCGCAGGCGCGCGGCGACCAGTTTGTCGAAGTGCAGGTCACTTTCCCCAAAGTGATCTCGGAAGAGACCAAAGAACTACTCCAACGCTACGCGCAACTCAACGAAGAGAACCCGCGCGTCGCGATGGGATTGGAATAGGTTTCAAGTTTCAGGTTTCAAGTTAAAGAACGAAGAACCTCAGACCTGAAACTTGAAACCTGAAACTTGAAACTCTGTTCTTATGAAACGCAAAAAAGGTGATCGCACCTATACGATCAGCGCGGTGGCCGAGCAGTACGGGCTGCACCAGCAGACTTTGCGTCTCTACGAACGCGAGGGGCTGATCAAGCCTTCGCGCTCGGACGGCAACACGCGCCTGTACACGGACGCCGACCTCGAACGCCTCGAAGTGATCTTGTCTCTGACGCGCGACCTCGGCGTCAATCTCGCGGGCGTCGAGATCATCCTGAACATGCGCGAAAAGATGGACGCGATGCAGCGCGAGTTTGAACGCTTCTTCGCTTACCTGCAATCGCACGCAGAGGAGTTTGCCGCCTTCACGGACGCGCCGCCGCCCGACGCGGGCGCGCTCGTCCCCGTGCGCCGCACGAACATCCTCCTCCAACGTCGCCGCACCACTTCGCGCGGCTAAAGAAATCATCTTGTCTCGCGGCGCGTTGAAATGATAAAGTGCGCGCCCGGTCGCGACAGTAAAACTGTGAAGCAACCGGGACGCGCGCCGTTCGCCTCAACTCCTAAAACACGCACGCGTCTTTCAAGTTATCCACCGACAATTCACCGGGCAAAGCCGACGGATCAAAAATGATCCGCGCGCAGCTTTGTTTCTCCTGCCGCCTCCGCTGCCGCACAGCGGACGCGGCACAACACTTGACGGCGACCTCACCTGTCGAGCCGCCAACACAGGAG
Organism: Pyrinomonadaceae bacterium; assembly: GCA_036009085.1. Classification (GTDB taxonomy): domain Bacteria; phylum Acidobacteriota; class Blastocatellia; order Pyrinomonadales; family Pyrinomonadaceae; genus JAIVJZ01. The sequence goes on from DASYMM010000291.1 coordinate 8,994, forward strand.
ACCGGCCATGCCCGAACCCCGCACCTTACGCAACATCCTTCGCACCGTCCTTCGGCAAATTTGCGCTTGCCTGTTTGCGCTCATTCTTTTTCAACTTGCTCCCTCTCACGGCTACGCGGTCTTCGCGCAAGACTTGGACGACGTGACGATCAGCGGTCGCGTCCTCGACCAAAACGGCGCAAGTATTGCAGGCGCGCGCGTGTCGGTCGTGCTCGCCGCGACAAGCTTCGCGCGCTCCGTCGTCGCCGACGCCGAGGGGCGTTATCGTTTTGTCGAGCTTGCGCCGGGAACTTACACGGTGCGCGCCGCGTCCGACAATTTCGCCACGGAGGAACGCGCGGGCGTCGAGACTTTGGCGGGGCGCAACGTGCAGCTTGATTTCATTCTGCGACCGGCGGGCGTCGCCGCCGAGCAAGTCGTCTTGAGCGAGGCGAACGACGGGGCGGCAATTGACACGACGCGCACCATCGTCGGCGGCACGCGCACGCGCGCCGAGTTAGAGTCTTTGCCATCGCCCACACCCTCGCCACTCGATCTCATCTTAACGCTCGGCGGCGTCTCGGAAGAACCGCTCTCGACGCGCGACGTGGCCGAAGACCGCAACCGCACACCAGCGCGCACGCCCGAAGAAGCGGGCACGTTCGCGCTCTCCGGCGGCGCGGCCTACTCCAACAACATCACGATTGACGGTCTCGACAACAACGACGACCGCGCCGCGCGCGAACGCTTCCAACCCTCGCTCGAAGCCGTCGCCGAAGTGCAGGTCATCACGAACCAGTTCTCCGCAGAGTATGGACGCGCCTCCGGCGGCAGAATCAATCTACGCACGCGCGGCGGCGCGAGGGATTTTCACGGGCGCGCCTTCTATTTTTTTCGCGACGAGGCTCTGAACGCGAACACCGCTTTCAACAACGCGCGCGGCCTCAAGCGTCTGCCGCTGCAAGAACACACTCCCGGCTTCACGCTCTCCGGCCAACTCAAGTTCCCTGTAAAACTTTTCGGCACGCGCGACAAAGCAGGCGCACGACGCGAAAACGCCGCAGCACAAAACGACGAACACATCGTTTCGACGGAGCAGGTTGTTTCAAGCGAAAGTCTGCCAGAGCGTTCGGCGCGACACTTCTTTTTCGTCGCCCTCGAATCGCAAATTGTTCTGGATTCAACCCTCGTTGACACGCTCGTCCCCGTGCGCGCGAATCCGCGTTTCCCTCTGCCCGCGCCGACCACGCTCGCAGGAGCGCGCACCGAAGCCGCGCCCGGCGCGCCTTACCAACCCGCCGAACTCGCGCCCTACGTCGAGCAGACAGCCACGCCCCTTCGCGCCTCGAACTTCACGGCGCGCACGGATCACAACTTCTCCGAACTGCACAACGCCACGTTTCTCTATCAACGCGGGCGCAGCCGAAACCTGCGACAGTTTGGCGGCGGCACGCGCCTCGCCGACGCGCTGCAAGGCCGCACGCGCCACTCGGACGCGCTCTCCTACACGGACAACTTCGTCCACTCCGCCCGCCTCGTCAATCAACTCCGCGCGCAAATTTCAAGACTCACTCCGGCGTTACGGACAGACGGCGCGCAAACTCGTCCCGTCGTCCTCATCACGATTGACGACCCGCTCGCGGCTGACGAGACACAAGATCGTTCGGGCACGCTCGTCGCCGGAGCGTCCAACGCGGGCGCGAGCGACCGGCGCGAAACCCGCATTCAAATTCAAAACACTTTAACCATTCTTCGCGGCGCGCACACGTTCAAATTCGGCGGCGACGCGCAGCGCATCCGTTCAACTTTTATAGACCTCTCGGACGCGAGCGGCACGTTCGATTTCGCCAGCGCGTCCGAGTTTCTCGCGGATGCGCCCTCGCGCTTTCGCCAACGCTTCAACAACGAGTCCGTGCAGCGGAACCTCTACACAGGCTTCTTCGCGCTAGGCCAGTGGCACGCGCGCCCCAACCTCACAGTCTCTTACGGGCTGCGCTACGAAAACGAAACGATCCTCAAAGACAGAAACAACCTTGCCCCGCGTCTCGCCGTCGCCTACGATCCGTTTGGCACCGGCCGCACGGTCATCCGTCTCGGCGCGGGACTGTTTTACAACCGCGTCTTGCTTCGTACGGTTGATGATTTCACGCTCGGACAGGGACGCGTCTTCTTCGACACGGACACGCTCCGAAATGCAGAGACCGGGAGGTTGATGACCGATGCGGAGCGGCGCGTCTTCATCGCCGCCAACCTGAGTTTCCCCGAAACGCTCACAGCCTCATCGCCCCTCGTCAAACAATTCGGCGCGCTCCAGACAAACTTCACGCGCCGGCTCGATCCAGACTTGCGCATCCCCGAAAGTTATCAAGCGAACGTCGGCTTCGAGCGCGAACTCGCGCAGGGGTTCGTTGTGGAAGCGAACTACACTTTCAATCGCGGCCTCCATCTCTGGCGCGAGTTCAACGCCAACGCGCCGAGGCTCCCGCGCGGCTACGAAGATTTCGCCGCCTACCTGCTCTCGCGCGACTTCCCGAACTTCCGCGACGCCGCAGGCACGCGCCCGCTCTACAACACGCAAACAGCCGGAGAACTCGTGCGCTTCACGCTCGCCGCGCCCGACGCTGCGAACCCCGACGCCATCGCGCGCGTCTTTGAATTCGGCGTTCCCGTCACTGTCTTCAATCTCGACAGTTTCAGTTCGGGCAGCGCGCTCGAAGCCGCGCTCGCCGCGCTCGCCAACCTGCGTCCAGACCCCACGCGCGGGCAAATCGAACAACTCGCCTCAATCGGCAACAGCTTCTACCACGGCCTCACGATTGAAACGCGTCGCCGCTTCGCCCGGCGCGAACGACAGGGCTTCTCTCTCTCCGTGCGCGCCGCCTACACGCTCTCGCGTCTGATAGACGACGGCGTGGTCAACACTTCGAGCGCGCTCGTCGTGGGCGACTTTCGCCGCGAACGCTCGCCGGGTCTGCTCGACCGGCGACATCGCTTCGTCCTCTCCGGCACGCTCGATGCGCCGCGCAAACTCGGAGCCGTGCGCTTCGCCACGATCCTACGCATCGCCAGCGGCGCGCCTTTCAACCTCTCGCTCGGCGGCGCGGATCGCAACCTCGACGACGTAAGCAACGACCGTCCCGGCTTCAACGGCGACCTCCGGCTCATACGCTCACGCCGCCCCGGCGAAGCTCTCGACGCGGAACTCGCCGCCGCATTCTCCCTGCCCGTCATCGGACGAATTGGAAATCTCCCGCGCAACGCCGGGCGCGGCCCCGCCTTCTACACCTTCGACCTCAACCTCACGCGCGAGTTCCGCTTCGGCGAACGCCTCCGCCTTCGCCCGGCAATCGAGATTGACAACCCGCTCAACCTGAACGTCCACACCTTCGGCGCGGAGTTCATCAACTTCAACGCGCTCCGCCCCACGGCCAACGCGCAACAGCGACAAGCCTTCCTCGATTCGTTCCTCATCCCCACGCACACCCTGCGCCCGCGCAGCATGCGGGTCGGGTTGAGGTTCGATTTTTAAGAATTGAGTAACGCGCCGACTAAAACAGGAGGCCGCTTTCACTCGTAGAAAGCGGCCTCCTGTTTTTAGCGAAATGATTTTGACTTTTAACTAAACGTCGGCTTCGTCCAGTTGCGCCGGGTAAGCGTCGAGGAAGGCTTCGATGACGCGTGGGTCGAACTGTTTGCCGCCGTGCGCGAGTAGTTCGGCGACGGCGTCGTTGTGTGTGCGCGGGGTGGAGTAGGGGCGTTTGGCGACCATCGCGTCGTAGGTGTCCACGACTTGCACGATACGCGCCATGAGCGGGATGTCTTCGCCGCCGAGGCGATGCGGGTAGCCTTTGCCGTCCCAACGCTCGTGGTGGTGTTGCGTGCGGATGCGTAGCTCGGGTGAAAGGTTGAAATAGGTGGCGAGGAGCGCGCCGAGGCTCGGGTGCAGGTGCAGAACGAACTGCTCCATGCGCGTCGGGCGGCGCGGGCGATTCAAGACCGCTTCGGGCACGAGTATTTTGCCGATGTCGTGGAGCATGGCGGTCGAAGAAAGTTGTTGCAGGCGCGCGTCTGTGAAATTGAAAGCGCGCCCGGTGACGCGCGCGAGCCGCGCGACGCGGACGGAGTGCTCGTAGGTGGAAGGACGCGTGCGTCTGAGACGCGAGACGAGCACGTGTGTGCCGTTCGTCTGGCTGGCTTGCCCGACCGACTTGAGGCGTGTGCACGCGCGTTGGAGATAGCTGGCCCAGCTATTGTTGAGCAGCCGCACTGTGGCCGCCGCGCTCGCATCCAAAATCGTCAACTCTTCTTGCATCCGTTTGTTTGACTCCTCCTAAAAGGCATCACCCCTCTGCGGGCGACGGCAATGAGCGGCGACTTGAGAACGTCCGCCGGACGCTCTCGCGCTAGGCTGTTTTTGAGTAACCTTCGGGGGTGGCAATCGGCGCGGTTTTAATTGCACACGGCATGCCATGTTTCCTCCGTGCAACGCTCGTTTTATCGCTGCACGCGATTAAAACGCGTTGCACACAGGCCGCGAGAAGTTAAGAATAATGTAGTTGTAAGTTGGGAAGAGTAACTTGAGAACTAACCTGAGCGTGACTATACACGGGTTGCGCCGGGACGCATATACGCTGGCGTACATAGCGCGAAAAAAGTGTCGCCGGGCTATACGAAAGGGGTTGAAGGATAACTGAAATCCAGCACGTTTCCGGCGCGTTAGCGGCAAGTTTGCGCCGTTTCGCGGCACCGTCGAAGCGCGCGGCGACGAGTGTGCTAAACTTTTCCGTCGGGAGTTTTCGACGGCGGGCGAGAGAGGCGATGAAGGACGCGCACACGGACACAGGTTTCAGCGAAGATGTCGAGACGGCGTTGCTCGATGTCGAGTTGTTTTTGAAATACCGCTCGCACACGCGCGCGATTGCGCGCTTGCAGGAAGCGATCAAGAGCAACCCGCACGCGATCAAACTGCGCGAGCGTCTGCGCGAGGTCGCGCTCGCCAACAACCTGCCGGAAGAGGCCGCGCGCCAATGTCTCGCGCTCACGAATCTCTACATCGCGCGCGATAATTTCGACGCCGCGCAGGAACGACTGCTCGAAGCCAAGCAGACCGACCCGCGACTCAACATCGTGCCCGGCCTCGAAGCCATCCGCCGCGCGCGTCGCCCCGATCTGCCGTCCGCCGCCGCTTCAGCAGCCGCGAACGCGCCACGCGCCGCGCGTGCCGTCACCTTCGCCGGAGACCTCTCCGTCGTCAGCATCTTCGACGCCGTGCAGGTCATCGAAAACGCGCGCCTGACCGGGACGCTCACCTTGACGGGCGCGCAAGGCGGCGGCCAGATACGGTTCAACGACGGACGCATCGTCGCAGCCGAAAGCGGCAGCGAACGCGACACGGACGCGCTGCGCCGCATCGTCGAGATGATCGGCGGCGAGTTCGATTTCGAGAGATCAACGAGCAGCTATCCCACCACCATTCAAGCCACCAGCAACACCAGTCTCCTCTTGAACGCCTTGCGCGAATTGGACGAAGAAAATAAATAAGGGGAAGGGGGAAGGGGTAAAGGGAAGACAAGCCAAAGCTCTTTCCTTTACCCCTTCCCCCTTCCCCTTTTCCCACTTATTTAATCCAGCAATATTCTCGCTTGGAGGGCTTCGGCGCGTTCGAGGGCGGCGTGGAGGCGTAGGAACTGTTTGTAGTTTTGGCTGCGCCGTTCGATGCGTGCGCGTTCCGAGCCGCTGAGATCGTTGAGGAGGATGAGGTCGAGGAAGTCGTAGTAATCGGGCGCGGCTTTGGGCGGCAGTTCGTGTGCGTAAGAGGTGCGGGCGTTGTCTTCGGCGGTGAAGCCCGCGAGCGCGTCGAAGAGATGATCGGTCGTGACGTGCGAGGCTTCGCGCGCGAGGCGGATGGGCAGGCGCAACTCGAAGAAGCGCAATCCTTCGGGCGTCGTCACGGCGCGCAGCGACTTCGCGCCTTCGCCGTCGAAAGGCGAATCCGGGTCAACGAGTATGCGTAGGAGTCTCGGCTGGTCTTCGACGCTCACGGTGTCGAGCGCGAGTTGCACGCGGTCGGCCAAAAATTTTTCAAACTGCGCGTCGAACGGGTAAGTGATGCGCCCCTGACAACCGACGGCTTCGCCTTCGCCCGCCGTGTCGTGCGGCAGCCGCGCGGGACACTTCTCGCACACGCTCGTCTCCTCCTGCATCCGTTCGATCTCGATGCTCGAACGCTCGACGAAGCGCAGCTTCTCTTCGGAGGGCGCGGCCTGCTCGCCCGTCGTCACGCGCGTATGAATGTTGCCGAGCCGACCCCACGCGCGCAGGTGTTCCTCCGTGTAGCGCGCGCGCAACTGGCAAGGGTATTCAATCGCAAACTCTAAAGACAAACTGCCTCCCGCCCCCGACCATCTCTCACGTCTCTATCAGCCGCGCCGCTCCGGCAAAACTCGTGCGCTATTCTTAACGTGGCGTCGAAGTGCAGGCGTATAATAACAAAGCTGCGGCGCAAGCGTTAGACGACATACGAAACGGTGGACGGTAATATCTTCTGCGGCAGGCACAGATGAAAGACTTCGCAAAAAACGAGCTAAAAGTCTTAGCCCAGTATTTTTTTATCGCCCTGTTGGCAGGTTGGCTCGACTTCACCATCTGGACGAGTCGTATTCCCGGCCTCAACCTGCATGAAGCATGGCTTAATTATGCCCCGGTCTTACGTCGCTGGCAGGCAATCTTTATTGCCCTCAGCGCGATCAGGCTTATCTTCGTCTTTCTCCTGCGAAAATTAAACGCGCACTCTTGAATTGAGTGATCCGGATCGGCATGGAGTTTCCCCCGAATGGCAACTGAAACTTTATCTCCCGCGCCGCGCGCAAAACGCAGCGGCTCGCGTCTCTTCGACCTGCTCGCTTTCCGCCGCGACCCGCTCAAGTTTCTGACGCGACTCGCGCGCGAGCACGGCGACATCGTCCCGTTTCGCATGGGGCCGCAACACGTCCTCCTGCTCAATCATCCCGAGCTAGTCAAAGACGCGCTCGTCACGCGCGCGGACTGTTTTCACAAGGGGCGTGCGCTCCAACGCTCGAAGCGTCTGCTCGGTGAGGGACTTTTGACGAGCGAAGGCGAGCATCATCGCCGCCAGCGGCGACTCGCGCAGCCCGCTTTTCATCGCAAGCGCATCGAAAGCTACGGCGCGGCGATGGTCGAATACGCCGCGCGCGATAGCTTCCGCTGGCGCGACGGCCAGACGCTCGACATCTCGCACGAGATGATGCGGCTCACGCTCGCCATCGTCGGCAAGACCCTGTTCGACGCCGATGTCGAATCCGACACGGACGAGATCGGCGGCGCGCTCACGGAACTGCTCGAACTCTTCCAGATGCTCCTCCTGCCCTATTCCGAATATCTCGAACGCCTGCCGCTCCCCGCCAACCGTCGCTTCACGCGCGCTCGCGCCAAGCTCGACGCGGTCATCTATCGCATCATCAACGAGCGTCGCGCGAGCGGCGCAGACCGTGGCGACCTGCTCTCGATGCTCCTGCTCGCGCAGGACGAAGAAGGCGCAAGCGGCAGCATGACCGACGAACAACTCCGCGACGAAGCCCTGACCATCTTTCTCGCAGGGCACGAGACGACCGCCAACGCGCTCGCTTGGACGTGGTATCTGCTCTCGCAAAACCTGGACGCGGAAGCGAAGTTGCACGCGGAACTCGATGCGGTCTTAAAAGACGGAAGATTGCCGACGGTCGAAGACCTCCCGCAGTTGCGTTACACCGAGATGGTCTTGGCCGAGTCAATGCGGCTTTATCCTCCGGCGTGGGTGGTCGGTCGGCTGGCCGTCAAAGAGTACGCCGTGGGCGGGCACGTCGCGGCGGAAGGGACGCTCGTGCTGATCAGCCAGTACGTGTTGCACCGCGACCCGCGCTTCTTCCCAGACCCTTTGCGCTTCGATCCCGAACGCTGGACGCCGGAAGCGAAAGAGGCGAGGCCGCCGTATGCATACTTTCCTTTCGGCGGCGGCGCGCGTCGCTGCATCGGCGAGGGCTTCGCTTGGATGGAAGGGACGCTCATCATCGCCGCCCTCGCGCGTCGCTGGCGCATGCGCCTCGTCCCGGAGCATCCGGTCGTCCCGCACCCGCGCATGACGCTCCGCGCGAAACACGGAATCAGGATGAAGATGGAAGACAGGGGAAAGGGGAAGGGGTAAAGGGGAAGGGAAGAATGAGCACGCAACCCTTTGCGCCTTACGTCTTAGTTTTGCGCCTCCAGCGCGAACGGTTTCACGCTGGAGGCGCAAAGAAGGAAACCAGAAGGCGCAAAGAAAACGATTAAGAATGCGCGTTTGACCTTTCCCCTTAGTTTCCGTTCCCCCGTTGCCTTTGTTAATCTTGCGCGCATGAAGATCACGGAAGAGTTTGTCGAGATGATGATTTGCCCGGCCTGCGGGTCGAAGGTGCGCCTGAAGGATGACGCGAGCGCGATCAAGTGCGTGGGTTGCAGGCGCGTCTATCCGATTGAGGACGACATGCCGATGATGCTCGCGGACAAGGCGACGATTGAGGACGAAGCGACGACCGCCACGACAGACACTACTGCCCCCCGCCCCGCTTGAGATGAACGCTGTACGCATTTCAACGCCGCCCCCGCTACAGCGCGCGACGCCGCCGGAGTCTCCGGCGCGCGCGTTTGCGGGAGAGCCGCCGCAGCCGCTCGCCCCTGCGCGTTGGGATTGGAGCGAAGTGCGCCGCGTGCTCGTCGTGCGCCTGCGCTCCATCGGCGACACGGTGCTCGCCACGCCATCGCTGCACGCGCTCCGACGCTTTCTCCCCGGCGCGCAGATCGATCTCCTGCTCGAAGATTGGGTCGCGCCGCTCGTCTTTGGTCACCCGGACGCCTCGCGCATCATCACGGTCAAACGCGGCAGCACGCTTGCGCGCCTCTCGCTCGTCCGCGCGCTCCGCGCCACGCGCTACGATGTCGCTTACAATTTGCACGGCGGCTCGACCGCCGCACTCCTCACGCGCGCATCGGGCGCACGCCGACGCGTCGGCTATGCGAGTTATCGCCTGAGCGCGTTGCACAATCACGCCGCGCCGCCGGCCTCGGAGTTGTGGCGACAGGAAAAGACGCACTCGGTCGAACAGCAACTCGCTCTGCTCGGCTGGACGGGCGTGCCCGTCACAGACCGACCGCCCACGCGTCTCCACGTCACGGACGAAGCCGACGCGAAGATCGTGGAGCGACTTCGCGCGAAGGGCTGCGAGGCGCGCGAGAAGCCCTTCGCGCTTTTTCACACGGCAGCCGCCTTCGACTCGAAGCGTTGGGACGCGCGCAACTTCGCGCGCGTGGCCGAACGCCTCGACGCGCGCGGCATCACCACGGTCGCCGTCGCCGCGCCCGGCGAGACGGATGTTGTCCGCGCGTTCGCGGAGAACGCTTCGGCGCGCGTCGTGTCCTTCAACGATCTGACGCTCGCGGAAGTGTCCGCGCTCGCCGCGCGTGCGCGCCTCTTTGTCGGCAACGATAGCGGCATCGCGCACATCGCCGCCGCCGTCGGCACGCCTTCGGTCGTCGTCTTCGGTTCGTCGAACGTCGCACACTGGCGTCCGTGGTCAATTGCGCCCGCGGAAGTCGTCCGCGAAGAGATGCCGTGCGCGCCGTGCGCGGGCTACACCTGCGGAGAATTTGCCGAGGCTCAATGCATCCGCCGCGTCACGGTCGAACGCGTTGACGCCGCCATCGAACGCGTGCTCGCGCAGGTACAGGACTGACAATTTCTCTCTGCGTCTGCGGCGGTGAATCTTCGTCAAATAAGCATTCACCGCAGAGACGCAGAGAAACCCGCAGAGGGGCGCAGAGAGAAAGCAATTGCTGGCAAAGGTAGAAGGGGAAAATTTTTATGGGCGCAGCAGCCGGGGCGGCGGTGGCGGCAGCCATCGCCAATGCGATCAAAGCGAGCGGCGTGCTGGTGACGGTCACGCCGGAAGACTTCGCGGCCATCCTGCGTCGCACCGAGCGGCCGCTCGTCGTCGCCGCGCAGGGCGGACTCTTTTCCACGCACTACAAATATCTGACGAGCTACAAGGGACTCGCCTTCTACACGAAGTCGCCCGCGCCGCTCATGCTGCCGATGGGCGCGGAGGTCGTCAACGCGAAGAGCCTCTCGATCCCGCAGTAGTCGTCGCGCCTGATCACGTAGAATCCTCTGGCGACTCGTCCCGGTAGGTTTAGCGAAACGAATGGAACTGATCACACCACAACGCGCGGCTGAGTTGGCCGCGAGCGTCGGCGGGCGGCGCATCCTGGTCTTCGGCGACGTGATGCTCGACGAATTCGTCTGGGGCGACGTGTCGCGCATCTCGCCGGAAGCTCCCGTGCCCGTCGTGGACATCCGCCGCGAATCCGTGCGGCTCGGCGGCGCGGCCAACGTGCTCGCGAATCTGAACGCGCTCGGCGCGCGGGCTTCGGTCGTCGGCGTCGTCGGGCGCGACCGCGCGGGCGAACGCCTGCTCGACGCGCTCACGGAAGCGGGCGCGCACAACTCACACGGCGGACTCGTCACGGACGAGAGCCGCCCGACGACCATCAAGACGCGCATCATCGCGCACAACCAACTCGTCGTGCGCGCAGACCGCGAGCGGCGCACGCCCGTCGAACGCGCGACGGAAGACCGCCTCATCGCCGTGCTCGCAGCGGCCTTGCCGGAGGCGGACGCCTTTGTCGTCTCCGATTACGACAAGGGCGCGGTGACGCCGCGCGTCCTCGCGGAGATTTTGCCGCGCGCTTTCGAGCGGAAAATTCCCGTCCTCGTCGATCCCAAAATTCGCAACTTCGACGCGTATCGTCCGGCCACGCTCGTCACGCCGAACCATCACGAAGCCCTGCGCCTGACGAACACCGAAGACGACTCGGATGCGGGCATGGCCGACGCCGCGCGCCGCATCCGCTCGCGTCTCGATTGCGAATCCGTGCTCATCACGCGCGGCGAGCACGGCATGATGCTTCTCGAACGCGACAGTGCGCCCGTCTATGTCGCCACGGTGGCGCGCGAAGTTTATGACGTGACGGGCGCGGGCGACACAGTGATCGCGACGCTCGCCGCCGCGCTCGCCGCACGCGCCTCGCTCGTCGAAGCCGCCGCGCTCGCCAACCACGCCGCCGGAATCGTCGTCGGCAAACTCGGCACGGCCACGGCGAGCGCGGACGAACTCGTCAACTCCTTCAAGTTAGAAGACTGATTTTGAGCAACCGATAACGTTGTGCAATTGAATGGAATTAAAACGCTTCGCCACCGCAGACACAGAGAGCACAGAGGGGGCACAGAGAAGAATCAACTCTCTGTGCGTCCTCCGTGTCCTCTGTGTCTGCGGTGGTGAGTCTTTCTTTTTAAGTCATACTCAATCGCAACTCGCTATAGAAGACTGAACCCGTCAGCGTCTCGATAACTTATGCCACTTAAGAAAATTTTCGCCGCGCGCCTGCTCTCCACGCTGCTCCTGTCCGCGCTCGTCCTGAACACCACGCTCCCCGCCGCGCACGCGCAGGAGGCGCAACGCGACCGCAGGGTCAACCCGCCTGCCGCGCCGCAGAGTGCGCCACAAGCCGCTCCGCAACAGACGCCGACCCCGCAAGCCGCGCCACAGGCGACACCGACGCCGACGCCCGCTCTGCCCGCGCCGCGCACGCTCGAAGTGTTGCGTTCGCGCATCTCGGATGTCTTGAGCCAGCCCGCGCTTGCGCCCGCGATGTTCGGCATCAAAGTCGTCTCGCTCGACACGGGGCGCGTCCTCTTCGAGGAGAACGCGGGAAAACTCCTGATGCCCGCGTCGAACATGAAGCTCTACACGGTCGCCGCCGCGCTCGACCGCCTCGGCCCCGACTTTCGTTTCACCACCTCTGCCTACGCGCAAGACGCGCCCGACAAAAAGGGCAAACTCGGCGGCGACCTCATCATCTACGGGCGCGGCGACCCGACCTACGCCACGCGCTTCAACGGCGCAGGCAACACAGACTACTTCAAGGCGATTGACGATCTGGCCGCGCGCATCTTTGCGGCTGGCGTCCGGCGCGTGGAGGGCGATCTCGTCGGCGACGAAAGCTACTTCACGGGGCCGCCGCGCGGGATGGGCTGGGAGTGGGACGACCTGCAATGGTATTACGGCGCGGACACCTCCGCGCTCACGGTCAACGACAACGCGCTCGATATCTTCGTCAAACCGGGCGCGAAGGTCGGCGACGCGTGCGTCGTCAACGCGGGGCCGGACATCGCGCGCATCGTCAACGTGAGCGCGCGGCAACTCTCCGGCGCGCCGCCCGCGAGTTTTGCCGCGACGAACGCAAACGCGCCCCTGACGCTCATCAACAGCACGACCACGACCACGCGCGCGACGAAAAGGGAACTCGTCATAGATCGCCCGCTCGGACAACCCGGTCTGGTCGTCAGCGGCAGCTTGCCGCTCGACGATCCGGGCTACACGGCCAGCGTCTCCGTCCCGCGTCCGGCTTACGCCTTCGTCACGATGCTGCGTTCCGCGCTGGAACGCCGGGGCGTGACCGTGCGCGGCAGAACGACCGTCGTGGACGCCGATATGCGCGCCGCCGCGCCGCTCGACCTGTCGAAACTCTTGGAACTGGCAAAGCGCGAGTCGCCGCCCTTCTCGGAGATCGCGGCTCACACCTTGAAGCCGAGCCAGAACCTCTACACCGAACTCATCCTGCGCACGCTCGGCAAGCAGTTTCCCCCGACCGACCCGAAGCTGACGACCGCGCAAGCCGGTCTCGCCGTCGTCCGCACCTTTTTGAACGAAGCGGGCGTCAACACCAGCCACCTCTCGCTCTTTGACGGTTCGGGCTTGGCGCGGCAAAACCTCATCACGGCGGAGTCAACCGTCCAGCTTTTGACATATATGAGCCAGCATCGCTACGCGCAGGTTTATCGCGACGCGCAGCCCATCGCGGGCGTGGACGGCACCTTGCGCGGGCGCATGCGAAACACCGTCGCCGCCGGAAATTTGCGCGCCAAGACCGGCACGCTCTCGACCGTCTCCGGCCTCTCCGGCTACGTCACGAGCGCGGCGGGCGAACGCCTCGTCTTCTCGATGGTCGTCAACCACTACCCCGACGACGCGCCCCCGCGCCAAAATTTCATGGACGCCATCGCCGTCCTCCTCGCCTCGTTTGCTGGTAAAACAGTGACGAGTGACAAGTGACGGGTGACGAGATGAAAGGCAAATTTCCAGACCGGCTTGAAGCTTTACCTTGTCACCTGTCGCTCGCCACTTGTCGCCGTTTTAACTCGTCACCTGTCACTTGTCACTCGTCACTGTTCTCTTATGCGTTTCGTTAAATTTCACGGATACGGCAACGATTACATCGTGTGCGAGGCGGGGGAGTTGGCGGGCGTCGCGGACGTGCCGGGGTTCGTGCGGCGCGCGTGCGACAGGCATTACGGGGTGGGGGCGGACGGCATCGCGACGCTCGAACGCGCGGGCGGCGTCGGCGATAGCGACGGGCGCGGCGACGATGAGGGCGGCGACGGGAGCGGCAACAGTGAGAGCAGCAGCGGCGACGCGGCGTGGGATTTCGTCCTCCGTATCTTCAACCCGGACGGCAGCGAGGCGGCCATGTCGGGCAACGGTTCGCGTTCGGCGGCCTCGTTCCTCTACTTTCAAGGCTTGTGGCAGGCGGAGGAGTTGCGCCTTGCGACGAAGGCGGGCGTCAAACTCTATCGCCTGCTCGACGCGGACGGGCAAGGGCGTTTCCGCTTCGCCGCAGAGATCGGGCGACCCGCTTTCGACAGCGCGACGATCCCGATGTTGACCGGCGGCGCGCCGCTCGAACGCGTCCTGAACTTCCCGCTCAAATTGGAGACGGGCGAGACGGTGGAGTTGACGGCCTTGCAGATGTGCAACCCGAAC
>DASYMM010000292.1:0-4937 GCA_036009085.1 Pyrinomonadaceae bacterium
GGAGATGTTCCGTGCACACACGCAAACACTTTTCGCGTCCGGGCGGCATGCTTGCCGCCTTACTTTTCGCTTTCTGCTTCGGGCTCGCTCCGGTAGAAGCGCAGACCAACGCCGCCGATTCCGCAGGCCAGAAGCAGGCCAGCGCGCCCGACGCCGCACAAACTCCGCTGCTCGCTGCGACTGAAACCGAACTGGCTTGCGCCGGTTACATCGAGTATGCCCCGAACTACAACGGATTTGAAGTCGTCGGCGGCGAACAGGAGCAGGAGAAACGCGCCTTTGGCGTCAGCGATGTGGTTTTCATCAACGCGGGTTCGCAGCAGGGCGTGAAGGTCGGGCAGGAATTTCAGGTCGTGCGCCCGCGCGGCCAGTTCACGTCGAAGTGGTCGCGTAAGTCCGGCTGGCTCGGCGTCTATACGCAGGAGATCGGTCGCCTGCGAGTGACGGTCGTGAAAGAGAACGTGTCGGTGGCAACTGTCACAAGCGAGTGCGACTTGATCCTGCTCGGCGACTTGTTGCGCGGCGTGCCTTACCGCGTCTCGCCGCCCGCGGGTGAGACGGGCGACCTTGATCGTTTCGCAGACCCGAGCGGCAAAGCAAACGGGCGCATCGTGCTGGCGCGCGACGGGCGCGAACTGCTCTCGCGCGACCAGATCGTCTACATAGACCTCGGCACGGAGGATAACGTGAAGGAAGGCGACCGCCTCACCGTCTATCGTCCGACGGGCACGGGCGACATCTCGCGCTTCCGCGAAGAAGAAGTGACGCCGACGGCCAGCTACGGTTTCGAGAGCGAGCGTTTTCGCGGCGGCCAATTCTCCATCAAGTCGCAGCGCGTCCAGAACCCGAACAAGAACGGCATTCATGGTCCGATGGTCACGACGCACAAGATCGAACGGCGTCGGCCTCCGATGCCGCGCAAGATCGTTGGCGAGATGGTCGTGCTGAACGTGCAGGCGCGCACCGCGACCGCAGTGATCACGCGCGTCGCGCAGGAGATTCACACGGGCGATTTTGTCGAGGTGAAGTAAAAGGTTATGACTCGCTGCATCTTGACGTGCATCCTGTCGTTAGTGCTTCTCGTGCTGGTTGGCGTGGTGGCGGTTGCGCTCCCGATCTTCCCGGAGGCGGGACTCGCCGCGAACGAAAGCTCCGCCGTCTATCATCTGCTCACGCTCAAGGAGGCCGAACTCAAGTTCAAGGCGACGACGGGCAAGGGGCACTTCGGCACGATGTCGGAGTTGAAAGAGGAGAAACTGATTGACGACTCTCTGGCGAGCGGCCTTAAGGACGATTACTGCTTTGTGTTGATCACGACGAGCGAGGCGTTTGAGGTGAGAGCCGCGCCCGCGAAGTATCCGTCTGACGGCAGGCGTTCGTTCTACTTCTCTCTGGATGACGGAATCATCCGCGCGGCGGACAAACAAGGTCTCGCGGCTGACGCGAACGATCCGCCGCTGCCGGAATCGGAGCGCGTCGCGGCATCGCCCAAGTAATCCTGCGCTGAGCGGATACGCTACTGACAGCCATTCAACCGCCCGTCTGAGTTCGCGCTTCGACTCTGACGGGCGGTTGTGTCTTTGCGTGTGCGGCTTCGCGTGCGAGCGCGGCGCGTTCCACCACCGATTGATAAAAGGCGCGGAAGTAGCCGTACATGGAGGAGCAGGCCGAGAGCACGACGACCCAGAGCGTCGCGCGCCCCAAGGTGTAGAGCAGGACTTGCCAGTCGGTCGCCGTCGTCGCGCCTTCGCCGAACAGGTGACGCACCGCCTCGCGCAGTTCCGGCACAGACCAGACTTGAATCGCCGGAAACGCCTGCCCGAAGTTTGCCACGGGCGGCGCGCCGCGCACGCTCGACAGGATCAGGAGCGCAATCGCCAACACCTGCGCGCCCATCTTGAACTTGCCCATCTTAGAAGCGGCGATGACCAACCCGTCAGCCGCCGCAATCGAACGCAAGCCTGAGACGGCCAACTCGCGCCCGATGATTATGACGACCGCCCAGGCGGGCGCGAGCCGGTTTTCGACGAGCGAGATGAGCGCGGCGGAGATGAGTAGTTTGTCTGCGATGGGGTCGAGCAGTTGGCCGAGGCGCGAAACCTGTTGGCGTCGGCGCGCGATGTGGCCGTCGAGGTAGTCTGTGAAAGCGGCGGCGAGGAAGAGTCCGGCGGCGAGGAGGTGGCGCGGCACGCCGAGCCAATCTTCCGAGAACGGCGTCAAGAGCACCGCGACCAGCAGCGGCACGACGAAGATGCGCGACAACGTCAGCGTGTTTGGAAGATTCACCCGCTCAACTCCCTCTTCGCTCCACGTCTCGCACGCGGCGAGACGACAAGCGACTTCGACTACGAACGACCTACGCCACTAGCCGCCGCAGTGTATGAGTCACGCGCGAAAGGTGTCAAGGGTGTTGACCGACGGTAGGAGTTCAAATCAAATTTGAACTCCCTGTGCCCCTCTGCGGTTCTCTGCGTCTTGTGGTGAAGGCTTCTCTCCATACGACAATTAGCAGCTCCGTCAAAACTAACCGGCGGCCTGCCCGGTATGACGGGCAAAGATTCGCTTTTGTTGTAGAAAAGTTCATTCGGACGGGCTTGCTTGTGCTGCGGGCGAGGCTCGCGTAAAATACCTGTTTCTGCGCTCCCGAAATTTTACGTCTATGGCACTACGGGCAAGATTTTAAGCAATGGCAATTGACCGCATTACGGTGCGCGGGGCGCGCCAGCACAATCTCAAAGACATCAACGTCGAAATCCCACGCGACCGCCTGACCGTCATTACAGGTCTCTCCGGCTCCGGCAAATCTTCGCTCGCCTTCGACACGATTTACGCCGAAGGCCAACGTCGCTACGTCGAATCCCTGTCGGCCTACGCGCGACAGTTTCTAGATCAACTCGAACGCCCGGACGTGGATTCGGTTGACGGACTCTCGCCCGCCATCTCCATCGAACAGAAGACCGTCTCCCGCAGCCCCCGCTCGACCATCGGCACGGTGACGGAAGTTTACGATTACCTGCGCCTGCTCTTCTCCTCCGTCGGCCAGCCGCATTGCCACATCTGCGGCGCGGCCATCACGCGCCAGAGCGTCGAACAGATCGTGCATAGCGTCCTCGCTTTGCCCGAAGGCGAGCGCGTGATGATCCTCGCGCCGATTGTGCGCGGGCGCAAAGGCGAGTTTAAGAAGGAACTCGAAAAACTCGCGAAGGACGGTTTCCTGCGCGCACGCGTGGACGGCGAACTGCTCTCGCTCGACGAAGAGATCAAGCTCGACAAGCGACGCAATCACACTATCGAAGCCGTCGTTGATCGTCTCTTAATCAAACCGGGCATCAACGAACGCCTCACCGAATCCGTCCGCACGGCTTTGAAGTTGACGAACGGCGCGGTGCTCGTCTCCGTCGTTGACGGCGAAGAGAAGATGTATTCCGAGCGCATGGCCTGCGTGAATTGCGGCATCAACATCCCGCCGCTCGAACCGCGCTCTTTCTCCTTCAACTCGGCCTACGGCGCGTGCAAGCGTTGCCACGGACTCGGCACCGTGCTCGAAGTTGACCCCGCGAAACTCGTCCCCGAACCGAACGAGCAGGCCGACAAACTGATCTTTCTCGGCGCGGCTGACAAGCAAGGCTCTGCTTATTTACGCAGCGCGCTGGTCGCCGTCGCCGCACACTTCGGCGCGAGCGCGTCGGTTCCCTTCTCGCAGTTGCCGAAAGCTGCGCGCGAGGCTTTCTTTCACGGACTCGAAGGGCAGCTCACTTTCCGGCAAGGGCTGTACACATATCAGAGTGATTGGAAGGGCGCGATCCGGCATCTGCGCGAGCGCATGAACGATGCGCCGTCGGAGAAGGTGCGCGAGGCTCTGGAAGAGTTGGTGTCGCCCGTCGAGTGTCCGGCGTGCCACGGTCAACGCCTGCAACCCGAATCGCTCGCCGTGCGCGTCGGCGGCTTGGGCATCACGCAGTACACCGCGCTCCCGATTGAAGAGGCCGTCGCCGTCTTCGACAAGCTTACGCTCAACGAACGCGAAAATCAGATCGCGGGTTTAGTGCTGCGCGAGATACGCAACCGCATGCGCTTCCTCGAATCGGTCGGCCTCGGCTACATCACGCTCGACCGCCCCTCGGCCACGCTCTCCGGCGGCGAAGGCCAACGCATACGCCTCGCCACGCAGATCGGCTCGCAACTGCGCGGCGTGCTCTACGTCTTAGACGAACCATCAATCGGCCTCCACCCGCGCGACAATCAACGCCTCATCGAGACGCTCTGCGCCTTGCGCGACCTCGGCAACACAGTGCTCGTCGTAGAACACGACGAAGAGACGATCCGCCGCGCCGACTACGTCGTTGACATCGGCCCCGCGGCGGGCGTCCACGGCGGCGAGATCGTCGCGGTCGGCACGCCCGAAGAAGTCGCCTGCAATCCGAACTCCGTCACGGGTCTCTACATCTGCGGCAAGCGAAAGATCGCTCTGCCCGAAGCGCGTCGTTCGCCGAACGGCCACAGCGTCACCGTGCGCGGCGCGCGCGAACACAATCTGAAAGATATTGACGTGACGTTTCCGCTCGGCCTGCTCACGGTCGTCACGGGCGTCTCGGGTTCGGGCAAGTCCACGCTGATTGACGACATACTCTATCGCGCCCTCGCGCGCCATCTCTACGGCTCGCTCGGCGAACCCGGCGCGTATGAATCAATCGAAGGTCTGGACAACGTGGACAAGGTGATCGAGATCGACCAGTCGCCGATTGGCCGCACGCCGCGTTCCAACCCGGCGACTTATACGGGTCTCTTTACCCCCTTGCGCGAACTCTACGCGATGCTCCCCGAATCGCGCGAACGCGGTTACAAACCCGGACGCTTCTCCTTCAACGTCAAGGGCGGCCGCTGCGAAGCCTGCGAGGGCGACGGCCTCAAGCGCATCGAGATGAACTTTTTGCCGG
>DASYMM010000293.1:0-5692 GCA_036009085.1 Pyrinomonadaceae bacterium
GCCGTGCGAAACAGCGCGACGCCGGAGATTAGCGGGATGTCGTGCGTGTAGGTGGCGTCAGGTGTCGCGCTTGAATCGCTCCCGGCTGGATAATCTGCGAGGCTGTAGCCCTGCGAGTTGGCGAAGAGGTAGTGGCCGCGCGCCGGGATAATTTCATTTACGGGGACGATGCCGAGGAGCGCGCCGTCGGCGGCGACGAGCGCCCATCCGTTTGAGCCGTCCGTCGTCGTCACGTTCAGCGGCGCGTCGGTGTTGTTGTAGAGTTCGATGTACTCGTCAAGATTGGAAGTCTCGACGGCGGGGTCTTCGACGCCGAAGCGAAACTCGCTGATGATCAACTCGCTCTGGGGCAGGCAGCCGAAGCCCGCCACCGTCAGAGTGTAGGCCGCGCAACTCTGGTTCGTGTTGGCCTGACTGACGACTACCTGAAAATCCGCGCCCGCCGGGACGTTGAAGGAGTAAGAGCGCGACGGGTTGGGACTCGCGCCGATGTCGCCGAGATAGTTCATGCTGATGTCGCCGGGGTTGAAGCCGGAGTAGGCCGCGCTGAAGAGGCTGCTCGCGCCGACACACGAGCCAGCGTTGAGCGTGACGGTGATGCAGGCCGTCGAAGTGTTATTGTTGGCAAACTGGTAGATTTTGAAGCGACGCTGGTTGGTGTCGGTCACGCCCGGAAAAGTTTTCTGCGCGGCGCAGTTGGAGGCGACGCCGTTCGGCGTCAGCCGCCCCGTCTGCGTAAACGGCGTCTGCGTGTTCGAGTCGGTGATGGTGAAGGAGCCGGTACACTGTTGTTGCGCGCGGCTGCCGGGCGGCGGCGCGAGGACGAGCAGGAGGCCGAGCGCGGTTGCTGCCGCGGTAGAGAGCAAGGGACGTTGGCGCATGCGAAAATCTCCTTAAAGCGAAGATGAGTAGGCGCGGGCGTTCTCGATGTTAGGCGACTTAGTTACGGGAAACGGGCTGAAAATATCATAAGCGCACGGCGGCCACAAACAATTTAAAGCGCCCTGCGCCCCCGAACTGACGAGCCATGCTTTCCCGATTCGATGCGCCGCCGCGCCCGTCCCGCGTCCGCGCGTTTTGTCGCCGCGTGCCCGTTGCAGTTATAATCAACGACTTTCAATTCAACGAAATTTTCAGCAAGGGCATTCATTCAACACAATGGCATTCTGGCGACGCAAAAAAGAAGACCGCTACATCACGCTCGGCCTCAACGAACCGCTCACGCCCGCAGAGAAAGACGCTGCGAAAGACGCTGCGAAAGACGCTGCGGCGGCGAGCGCGCAAACCGGGGCGCGACCCGAAGAACCGCCCGCCAACCTTTCCAACCCACAGGCGGCTGCCGTCACTCCCGCAACGCCGACGCTCGAACCGACCGTAACGGGCGGCGCGCCGACGCCGCTCCCGCTGGAAGAGAGAACGGGCGCAGAAGACGCGGCCACCGGCGCGACAACATCCGACTCCGCGCCCGCCAAAACGCGCGAGGCCCTAACTTCAAACACGACGCCGACGACCGCGACGGGCGGCGCGTCGCGCACGACGCCCGAACCGGCGAAGCCCGGCGTCGCCGCGCAGCGACCCGTCCCCACGCGTTCCAGCTTCTCGACCTCAATCCTCGGCCTCGACCGTTCGATTGAAGAGTTGCAGGCCGAAGAGGCCGCGCTCGAACGCACCTTTGAGAAGCGTTTCAAAAACGCCATCTCCGCCACGCGCGAGTCTCTGTCGGAAAAAATCGACACCGTCTTTCAGGGACGCAAGCAGATCGACGCGGAGTTGCTCGACGAACTCGAAGAAGCTCTCATCGCCGCGGACATCGGCGTCCCGACGACGCTCGACATCCTCGACACCGTCCGGCGCGGCATCACGCGCAAAGAGATCAACGACATCGACGCGCTCAAGGCCGCGATCAAAAATCAGTTGCTCGCCATCCTGCACGCCTCCGAAGCGAAGGGCATCGCCGCCGAAACGCTCGTGCCGCAAAACATCTCGCCTTACGTGATGATGATCGTCGGCGTCAACGGCGTCGGGAAGACGACGACCATCGGCAAGCTCGCGCAGCGCATCAAGGCCGAAGGCAACGACGTTTTGATCTGCGCGGCGGACACCTTCCGCGCCGCCGCCTCCGACCAACTCGCCATCTGGGCTGAACGCACGGGCGTCCCGCTCATTCAACAGAAGCAGGGAACCGACCCGGCTGCCGTCCTCTTCGATTCGCTCAAAGCGGCGAAGGCGCGCAACTCCGACGTGCTCATCGTGGACACCGCCGGGCGTCTGCACAACAAGTCGAACTTGATGGCCGAACTCGAAAAGATGAAACGCATCGCGGGGCGCGAAGTCGAAGGCGCGCCGCACGAGACGCTGCTCGTGATTGATGCCGTGACCGGCCAGAACGGACTCGAACAGGCGCGGCAGTTCTTGAAAGTCGCAGGCGTCACAGGCATCGTCCTGACGAAACTCGACGGCACGGCCAAGGGCGGCATCGCCGTCGCCATCTCCAAAGAACTCGGCCTCCCGATCCGCTATGCCGGGATCGGCGAAAAAGTTGACGACCTCGTCGTCTTCAACGCCGAGCACTACGTTGACGGACTCTTCGAATCGAAATGAGTTTCAGGTTTCAGGTTTCAAGTTTCAGGTCTGAACTTCTTCGCCCTGTATCTTGCATATTCAAGACGGAAGTTCTTCTGTTTTTAACTTGAAACCTGAAACCTGAAACTTGAAACCCTAACTTGCAACCTCAAATTCACAACTCGATGACGGAAACCGACGTGCGTTTGATGCGGCGCGCTTTGGAACTCGCGGCGCGGGGCGCGGGGCAGGTCAGCCCGAGTCCGCTCGTCGGCTGCGTGATTGCGCGCGACGACGGGGAAGTCGTCGGCGAAGGTTTCTATTTGTACGAGGGCGTGAAGCACGCCGAGACGCTCGCGCTCGAAGGGGCGGGCGCACGCGCGCGCGGCGCGACGGCTTACGTCTCGCTCGAACCGCACGCGCATCAAGGGCGCACGCCGCCGTGCACGATTGCGCTTATCAAGGCGGGCGTGCGTCGCGTGGTCGCGCCCGTCGAAGACCCGAACCCGCTCGTGTCCGGGCGCGGTTTCGCGCACCTGCGAGAAGCCGGTATCGCCGTAGAGGTCGGACTTCTCGCGGAGGAAGCGGCGCGGCTCAACGAGAAGTACATTCACGCGATGCGCCACGCGCGCCCCTTCGTGCATCTCAAACTCGCCTGCTCGCTCGACGGGCGCATCGCCACGCGCACCGGCGACGCGCGCTGGATCACGAACGAAGCCTCGCGCGCACGCGTACACGAGTTGCGGCACGAATACGACGCGATCCTCGTCGGCGCGGGCACAGCCAACGCGGACGACCCCTTGCTCACGGATCGCAGCCGACTCCCCCGCCATCGCCCGCTCACGCGCCTCCTGCTCGACGACAATTTGCAACTCTCGCCCGATTCCCAACTCGCGCGAACGACAAGCGAGTCTCCGTTGATAGTTTTTACTTCCGACACAGCCGACGAACGCGCGGCAGCAAATTTGAAAGCGCGCGGCGTCGAAATCGTCCGAGTACCCGGCGGCGCACGCGATCTCGCGGCGGTGCTCGAAAACTTGCACGAGCGTTCGTTGCAAAGCGTGCTCGTCGAGGGCGGCGCGACCGTCGCCGGGATGTTCCTCGAAGCGGGTCTCGTCGCGCGAGTGAGCTTCTTCATCGCGCCGCTCATCATCGGCGGCAGCGACGCCCGCGCCGCCGTCGCAGGCACAGGCGCAACCCGCATCGCCGACGCCACGCGCCTCCGCAGCGTCGAGATCACACAACACGGCAGCGATGTCGAAATCACTGGAACAGTGACAAGTGACGGGTGACAAGTGACAAGTTAAAACAGGCGGGTTGAAACGGATAGGTTGAGCTAATGGGCTTGTTTTCAACTCGTCACCCGTCACTTGTCACTGAGGTCATATGGCAAAGAAGAGTCTGGGGCAGAATTTTCTGGTGGACGAGGGCGTGGCGGGGCGCATCGTGCGCGAGGTTGCGCCGCGTGCGGATGAGACTGTTGTAGAGATCGGGGCGGGGCGTGGGGCTTTGACAGGTCGGCTCGTGGGGCAGGCGGGGCGTCTGGTCGCTATCGAGTTTGACCGTGAGCTTGTGCCGGTGTTGGAACAGAAGTTCGGCGGGCGGGAGAATTTCACGCTCATCGAGGGCGATGCGCTCGCGGTTGATTACTGCGCGGCCATCGCGCCCGCCACGCAGGCGCGCGTCGTCGCCAATCTTCCTTACAACATTTCGACGGCCATCCTGCAACGCCTGTTCGACGCGCGGCGTTGTTTGACGGAGTTGGTCTTGATGCTGCAACGCGAAGTGGTCGAGCGCATCACGGCTCTGCCGGGCACGAGCGAGCGCGGTTATCTCTCCGTGTTGACTGAAGCGTATTGCGAGGCGCGCCCCCTGTTCGACGTTGCGCCGGAAGCGTTCCGGCCTGTGCCGAAGGTGTGGAGCACAATCGTCCGTTTGCGCGTGCGCGAGAGCGCGGCGGCGGAAGTTTCGGATGAAGCGTTGTTGTGGCGCGTCGTCGGCGCGGGCTTCGCGCAGCGGCGCAAGACGATCTTCAACAACTTGCGCCACGCGCCCGCGACTTTATCGCCACAGGTGGAAGCGGCGGGCGGCGCAAACGCGCTGCTCGATGCGGCAGGCATCGAAGCGAACAGGCGCGCGGAGACTTTGACGCTCGCCGAGTGGGTCGCGCTGGCGCGCACGCTCGAAACGCGCGCGCCTTGATGTGTCGTGTGAACGGGTTAAGGGAGAATTTGCGAGCCTTCGAGCTTGCGAAACGCTTTGAGGTACTTCTTGTTGTCTCCGGCGAGGGCGACGATCAAAGTCTCGCCAGGGAATGCGATCTGCGCGGCGATTTCAGCGATCAACTTCCGGTTCGCCTTGTCGTGGTTGAGTTGATACCACGGCACTCTGGGCACGACGCCGAGCACGTAGAGAGGCTTTTCGGGCAACACCTTCAACTTCTTTTGCGCGAGATAGGCCGTCTTGATCTGCGGGAACTGGCTTAACTGCTCGCCCAGTTGGCTGACCTCCTCCGGGGCGACTTCGTGCGGGACCAACTCCTTCGGCGAATAGACCGTGGCGCGCTCCGGTTGCGCTCCCTCCAACTTCTCGAAATATTTCTGCGCTTGCTCGCGGTAACGTTCGGCCTGTTCCGGCTGTCCCTGTGCGGTGAAGTGTTGAAACAGAACTTGACAGGCGGGAATGAGCACGTCCTGGTTGAGCGACGCAGCCCGTTCGAGATGTGCGACGCCCGCCCCGTCGTTCTGCCGGAGCAGAGCTTGGCCGAGGAGAAAGTTTGCCGCCGCGTGGTCGGCACGAAGTTCGAGCACCTCGCGCAGCAGCGGCGTCGCCTCTTCGGGCGTCTTGAGTTCAGACGTGAGCGAGGCGCGCGTCCACGCTTCGTCTAAGGGGAGCGCGCCGCCACGCGCTTTTTCTTCGAGTTCGGCGAGCTTCTTCAGCGAGCGCAGGACATAGTTGTGTCGTTCGCTCCACTCCGCCGCGACGCCCT
Source organism: Pyrinomonadaceae bacterium (assembly GCA_036009085.1). Taxonomy (GTDB): domain Bacteria; phylum Acidobacteriota; class Blastocatellia; order Pyrinomonadales; family Pyrinomonadaceae; genus JAIVJZ01. Next base: position 5,552 of record DASYMM010000293.1, read on the forward strand.
CCTGCCACACGCGTTGAAACTGTGACACGAGCGTCTGCGCGTGTTCGGCGAGGTAGAAATCCGCCGCGCTCTGTTCGATGGTCGCGGGCTTGTAGCGCTCGACCCAATCGCCGATGTGGCCGTTCCCGTTCCCGTTTTGCG
>DASYMM010000294.1:0-2879 GCA_036009085.1 Pyrinomonadaceae bacterium
TAAAGACGTGCTGCACCGCAACCTCTCGCCGTTCGACCGGAGCATTGATATGCACGTCTCGAACTTGCGGAAGAAGCTCGGCCATCAGGCGCAGGGCGGCGTCGAGCGCATCAAGACGGTGCGCGGCATCGGCTACATTTACGCGCAGCAGGGATGAGCGGGCGTGCGTTGCGCGGGAGCGCAGTTTTGTTAGAGGTCGAAGTTAAAGAGACGGTCTTCGGCGACCGGAGCGTGGAACATTTAGATGCATAGTCTGTTTCTCAAAGTCTTCTTGTGGTTCTGGCTGGCGACCGCGCTCGTCATCGGCGCGCTGTTGCTCACGACGGAACTGACGCGCGAGCGGCAACAGTTTCCCGTGTACACAGGGATGGACAAGGCGATGAATGCCGTCGCACGCGTGACCGTGGAGACCTTCGAGCGGGAAGGCCGTGAGGCCACGCGCAAGCTGTTCGGCGACGCGGGAGGCACGCCCAATGCGACCTTTTATCTATTCGACGAAAGCGGCGCGGAGTTGACCGGGCACGTTGCGCCGCCGCGCGCCGCACAGGAGACGGCGCGCCGCGCGACGGCAACCGAACGTATCGTCAGGGGCGCGCCGGGCGAGCGCATGTTTGTCGCGCATCCGGTCACCAGCGCGAGCGGACGCCGCTACGTGTTCGTTGATGCGATAGAGCCGCGCAACCGTTTCCCGGACAACCCGCTCGTGCAGGCGTTACGCATACTCGCCGCGCTGCTCACGGCGGGCGCTCTCTGCTACCTGCTGGCGCGTTACATCGTCTCGCCGGTCGTGAAGTTGCGCGCCGTGACGGGACAGGTGGCGCGCGGCGATCTCTCTGCGCGCGTCAGCCCCTTGCTCGGCAAACGCCGCGACGAACTGGCGGAGATGGGACGCGACTTCGACGCGATGACGGCGCGCATCGAGTCGCTGGTGAGCGCACAGCATCGTCTCATCCGCGACATCTCGCACGAGTTGCGTTCGCCGCTCACGCGTCTGGGCGTGGCGTTGGAGTTGGCGCGCAGGCGTGCGGGCGCGGAAGCGGGCGGCGCGCTCGACCGCATCGGGCGCGAAGCGGAAAGCATCAACGAGATGATCGGCCAACTGCTCACGCTGTCGCGCTTCGAGAGCAACGCAGGCGGTTCGGGGGATGCCGAGATCGATCTCTCCGCTCTCGTCCGAGAGATCGCCGACGACGCAGACTTTGAAGCGCGCAGCCGCAACCGTCAGGCGCGCATGACAGCCTGCGAGGCTTGCACGACGAAGGGCGTGCCCGGACTCGTCAGGAGCGCAATCGAGAACGTGGTGCGTAACGCCGTGCGCCACACGGCGGAAGGGACGGCGGTTGAAATCGCCCTGACATGTGAAGTTGTGAATAACCGGAGAGAGGCTTTGATTCGGGTGCGCGACCACGGCGCGGGCGTGCCGGAAGCCGCGCTCGACAAAATTTTCCAGCCCTTCTACCGCGTCGAAGAAGCGCGCGACCGGCAGACGGGCGGCAGCGGTCTCGGCCTCGCCATCGCCGCGCGCGCCATGCGTCTCCACGAAGGACGGATCACGGCAACCAACGCCGCCGACGGCGGTTTGAGCGTCGAGATGCGGCTCCCCGCCACAGACTCCGCACAGTAAAACTAAAACTTCACCGCCGAGACGCAGAGAACGCGGAGGGAACACAGAGAGAAAGAATTGAATCTTCTCTCTACGTTCCCTCCGCGTTCTCTGCGTCTCGGCGATGAGTGCCTTACGGTTTACTCACGCTCAACAGCAACGCGCTGTAAAGCCAATCACGTTTGATCAAGTACGAAGTTTATGGAGCCTTCCCCGAGCGATCCCAGGTAGCGCGACCGCCGTGGAGCGTGAAGGCGATGCCCGCGATGCTGCGGTTCGCCAGCCCGACCTGTGCGGCCGGCACTTCGAGCCTCACCCACTGGCCGGCGGCGGGCAGCGCGCCCATGTAGCGTCGGCTGTCGGTTGAATCCGCGCCCCAGGCGATGTAGTTCGCGCCCCAGTAGACGCGGTGCTCCCATGAAGTGCCGTCGTTCCATTGCAGCATGATTTCATTCGGCAGGTTCGACGGGTCGAGATAAATATATGTGACCAGCTTATCCCCGACGCCAAGCGCGAGCGGACTCGACGCGTTGTAGAAGTAGTGCTGGTGGATGCCTGCGAAGATGTTTGACCCGTGCGCGGACACGCCGGAGAAGGGCGACGGGTTAGAGCTTATCCAGTTCCATCCCTCGAAGTCGCCGCCGACGGCCACGCCCGCAGGCAACGCATCTTCGACCCACACCACCTCGCCCGTAGGCGGCGTCGGGGTAGGAGTAGGTGTCGGGGTAGGAGTAGGTGTCGGTGTCGGCGTTGGCGTGGGTGTCGGCGTGGGTGTCGGTGTCGGCGACGCAGACCCGGACTTACCTGCGCGATCCCAGGTGGCGCGCCCGCCTTGAAGCGTGAAGGCGATGCCGTTGAGCGTTTTGTTTTCAAGACCAACCTGTGCGGCCGGCACTTCGAGCCTGACCCACTGACCGGCGGCGGGCAGCGCGCCCATGTAGCGTCGGCTGTTAGTCCCGTCCGTGCCCCAGGCGATGTTATTCGCGCCCCAGTAGGCGCGGTGTTCCCACGCGCCGTCGTTCCATTGGAGCATGATTTCCGCAGGCACGTTCGCCGGGTCTAAATAAACGTAAGTTACCAGACGCTCGCCGGTATTGATCGTGAGGCCGCTCGTCGCATTGTAGAAGTAGTGTTGATGCAGACCGGCGAAGACGTTGGATTGATGTGCGGACGCGCCGGAGAAGGGCGACGGATTGCTGCTCACCCAGTTCCAGCTTTCCGCGTCGCCGCCGGTAATGCCGCCCGTGGGGACTGCATCCTCTACCCAAACCACGTC
>DASYMM010000295.1:0-3354 GCA_036009085.1 Pyrinomonadaceae bacterium
AACGCGCCGATGGTCACTGTCGGCGATATGAGCCGCGCCTGAAAGCTCCCTTCGTTGAAACTCGTTCCGAGCGCGTAGTAGCCCGCGCCGTAAGTTTGCCGCAGGTACTCGCCCATGTTGCGCTCGTACATCCCGACGCCGATGTGCTCGTTGTGCGCCCAGGCGATGACGCGCGCGTCCGGTTTCTCCGCCGCCACGATCCGCTCGATGTTTTCGGCCATGTAAAAATCGCGCGTGTATCCGCTTGAGTTGGCGGGGTTCTTCTCGTCAAACGGCGGACGGCGATAGATGTCCGCGAATTGTGCGAGGATGCGCGCGTGGCGCATCGTCTGCTCGAACTCGGTTGGAGAGGTGAGACGACTGAAACGGTTCTCGTTCAAGTATAGAAATCCGAGCAGTTCGTTGAGGGCGACTTGCACGCGCGACTTCTCGCCATCCCCGACGTTGGAGATGTATTCAAAATGCTGCTTGCCGAGAGAGGTGGCGCGAAAGACTTGAAAGACGCCGCTCACCTCGCCGACGCGCTCCGGCGCAACCCGCTTCAGATAAGACAGTACGTTGTCCATCGCCTGTTCGTTGTTGTGCATGTCGAACCCGACGAACTTGACCTTCCGCTCCTCCGGCACAGTCTCGTTGTAACGACGCAGCCACTCGATGAGCGCGGTGATTTCGTTTGTGTCGTAAGCCCACAATCCCTGAATCGCGAGCGCCTTCTGGCCGTCGCCCTTGCCGTGCAGAACGTATTCGTTGAGGTCGAGCGCAGCCGGATAGCTCACCTCCATCGCGAGGACGGTGAAGTTCATCTCTTTCACCAGAAACTCCACCATCCGGTGCTTGAACTGAAAGAACTCGCGCGTGCCGTGTGTGCCTTCGCCGAGCCCGACGAGGCGCACGTCGCGAAGAATTTTCTTCAACGGCTTCAAGTCTTCGAGACTCTGCCCCGCTTCGACACTCCGCAGCGGGAACGCCTGCTTCGCCAGCCATTTCGTGATCGCCTCCGACTTCTCCGCCCGCGAAGAAGTGGCCGCTTCGCTACTGCCGCGCCCCCATCCGCCTTGCGCGCAGACTCCCGGCGTGGAGCAGAACAAGCTGCCGCAGATCATGGCAATCCTGATGATGTTCCCGGCTCTACTCATGTTCACTCCGGTCTCGCCGTCGCCGCTGTGCGACGTTGGAGACGGACGCTGCCCGCCCCTGTCAATTTGCTTTCTGCGCCGTCTCTTCCATCTTCTTTCTCAGGCTCAAGGGGCGCATATCCGTCCAAACCTCTTTGATGTAGTCCAGACATTCCTGTTTCGTGCCGCTCTTGCCCGCATCGTTCCAGCCCAGCGCGTTCTCGCGGTCGGCAGGCCAGATGGAATACTGCTCTTCGTGATTGACCACGACTTTGTAGATGGTTGTGTCTTCTCTTTCTTCGTTGCTCATGCGGTCTCCTCTGATTTTCGTGTTTGATTTTTCGCCCCGCGCCGTAGTTATGGCGCGGATGTTTTCTTGACGGGCATTTACTACTTCGGCACGTTCGAGAGATGCACGTAGGCCATCTGCCAGCGATCCTGCCGTTTGACGTAGACGACGGTGAACGTCAGCGTGCCGTCCTCTTTCGGAATCCACGTGCCGTTGCCGGTGACGATGGCCGTGTCGCCGAAGACGCGCGTGGCAAAGTCTGCGCCGGTGAAGGATAAGCCGCCGCCTTTACCTTTCGGGTCGGGCGCGATCATCTTCTTCGTCAACTTCGTGCCGTCCGGCGCGGTGGCAATGAAATCATCTGCCATCAGGCGATTGAGCGCCGCGCCGTCGCGTTTCCCTTCCGCCTCGATCCATTCGTTCGTCAGCTTGAGCACGATCTGCTCAACGTCTTCTTCCGGCGCGGTCGTCTTCGCCGGCGTTTGGCCGGCGGCGGTGAGCGTAGCGGTGAGCGCCAAGAGGGCGGCGATGAGAATTCTCTTCATGTCGAATTACCTTTCGGGTTGAAGTGGGTATGCAATCAGGAGCGTGGCGGTGTGCCGCAAACGCGGTCGCTTAAAGACCGATCTTATGCGGCAAGATGTGCGTGCTCGCGTCGAGCGAATCGCCGACGGGCTTGTCGTATTCGACCTTTCCGTAATCCAGCTTGATGATGCGGTCGGCCACCTGAAAATAACGATCATCGTGGCTAATGACCAGTATCGTTTTACCTTTGGCTTTCAGCGCGGGTAACAGTTGCAGGTAGAAAGTCTCTTTGAAGATCGGGTCTTGTCCCGAATCCCACTCGTCGAAAACGTAGATGGGGCGGTCTTCGAGATAGGCGGTGAGGAGCGCGAGCCGTTTGCGCTGCCCGTGCGAGAGGTCGAGCGTGGAGAGTCGCCCGTCTTCGACCTTCACCTTATGTTCGAGATGCAACTCGGAGAGGTAATGTCGCGCCCGCGCGTCGAGGTCTTTCTCTGCGATCCCCAACAGTTGCTCGAAGAGATAAAAATCGGTGAAGACGACGGAAAATTTCTGGCGATAGTCGTCTCGGTTCTCATTCGTGACGGTCGCGCCGTCGAAACGTATCTCGCCCGCTTCGGGGGCGTACAGACCGGTTAACAACTTGGCGAGAGTAGTCTTGCCGCTCCCGTTGCCGCCGATGATGAAGACCAGTTCGCCGGGAGTGAGGGCGAGGTTAATCGGGCCGAGCACGAAATTGTCGTCCTCTTTTTCGCGGTAATAGGCATGCGTCACGCCGTCGAGTTCGAGCTTCTGCCAGGCGCGCAGCGAGACTTCATCGAGCGCGCCCTGCTCCGAGCCTAAATCAATGGGCGAGAGCGAGAGACCGAGCTGCTCAAGTTTACGCAGAGAGGTCGCGCCGTCGGCGTAATACGGGAGCACGATCATGATCGTGACGATGTAGCTCCGCATGTAGAGGACTGTGATCGCATACCCGATGAGGCTTTCGCGGTCGGCGCTCGGGTCTATTCCCGGCAGGATGAAAAGGATCAAGCCGATGACGATGAAGTAGAGCGCCATGCTCAACGCGTTGACGGTTGAGTAGAGCGAGCCGGTCATAATGTTGTTATGCCGGTAGGTTGCGACTGACAAATCGTACACCTTTGACAGAAACGTTTGACGACGCGGGCGGTGCAGCTTGAGTTCTTTGACTCCCTCGGTCAGCGAGTGAAAGTGCTTGACGAGTGTTTCCCATTCGTCGCGTGAGCGTTGCAGGTACTTCTTCGCTCTGGCCTCGATAAGTTTCGTCGAGCCGATGGCGACCACCAAACAGATCGTCAACGCGACGAGCATCGTCGAAGAGAGCGAGCCGAGGTAGATCAGGCAGCCCGCGAGCACGGTGATGCTGATGCACGTCTGCGGTATTTGGAGGCTGGCGCTAGTGATGTT
>DASYMM010000296.1:0-8878 GCA_036009085.1 Pyrinomonadaceae bacterium
CGTCATGCGCCGGGAGTTCGTCCTCAACGAGGGCGACATCTACAACCAGAACTACGTCGACTACTCGGTCCTGCGCCTCAACCAGCTCGGCTTCTTCGATCCCATCGACAAGGAGAAGGACATCGACTTCCGCCAGGACGAGGAGCGCGCCGAGGTGGACGTGAACGTCAAGGTCACGGAGCGCGGTCGCCAGCAGATCACCTTCAACGGCGGAATCTCCGGCATCGGCGGCTCGTTCTTCGGGCTCGACTACTCGACGAACAACCTGCTCGGGCGCGGCGAGTCGCTCTCCTTCCAGTTCGCCGCGGGCAACCGCCAGAACTCCTTCGTCTTCTCCTTCACCGAGCCCTACGTGCGCAACCGGCCCGTGACCGCAGGCTTCTCCCTCTTCGTGCAGTCGGTGAAGTTCTTCGGCGAGGGCACGTTCCTCTCGCAGAACACCGCCGCGTTGCAGGGCGCGTTCGGCTCGCAGACCGACTTCCTCAACGCGAGCGACGAGAACCTGTTCACGCAGCGCACGGCGGGCGTCTCGCTCTTCGCCAGCGCGCCGCTCTCCGAGTTCTACAAGAAGCGACCCTTCACGCTCTCGACGCGCATCGGTCTGACCTACTCGCTCTCGCAGACCTCGATCAAAGACCCGGCGGTCAACGCCGACCCGACCAGCACGAACTTCATCCCGGTCATCTTCCGCCAGCCCAACATCCTGACGAGCCGCATCACGCCGACCATCGTGTACGACTCGCGCGACGTGCGCGGCGTGGACGCCATCAACGGGCAGCAGGTCGCCATCTCGCTCGCCTTCGCCGGTCTCGGGGGCGACGTGCGCACCTACGAGCCGACCGTCTCCTACCAGCGGTTCTTCCCGGTGCGCAACAAGCGCGCGAAGATTCCGCAGGTCTTCGGCTTCCGCCTGCTCGCGGGTCACGTCGGCAGCTTCGCCACCTCGTCGAAGGTGCGCTCGGCGCAGGAGTCGAGCCTCTCCTTCATCAACGGCGTGCCGGTGTACGAGCGCTTCTTCCTCGGCGACGAGTTCACGGTGCGCGGCTACAGCCCACGGCAGATCACGCCCATCGTGCCGCTCGAACAGTTCGTCACCTCTTCGACCGTGAGCGTCGCGACGAACGCCACGGGCACCGTCACTGACGCGACGCGCATCCCCGAGCTACAGCGCTTCGCCTCGCTCGGACTTTTCACCGGCACGTCGGGGACGAACCCGCGATTCCTCAGCCGCGGCTTCCAGCCCATCGGCGCGGACACGCAACTCTTAGGCAACTTTGAATATCGTGTGCCCATCTTCGGCCCCGTGAGCATCGCCGGTTTCGCCGACATCGGCACGGCCTTCAATTTACGCAAGGGCGCGGATCAAATATTTTCGACCAATTTTCAGGACGACTTCCCCTTCCTCGCAGGCCAACTCGGCGGCTTGCGCAGCAGCCTGAGCGGGCTGGTGCTGGAAAAGAATCCGTTCCTCGCCTCGCAAGTTACGCTCCAAGCGAACGGGTTGATCAACGTCGCGCTGCTCGCGCGTGATAACCGTCTGGTGACGCAGGAGGAGTTTGCGCAGGAGTCTTGCAACACCTGCACGCTCGATCCGATCACGGGTTTGCCCTTCGGCTTCCAGCGCGTCTTCGTGCGCGGTCAGGCGCAGACCAACACGGCTGTGCGCCTGTCGCAGGCGGTCTTCGACAAGATCAGCGACATTCGTTCGAGCGTCGGCGTTGAAGTGCGCGTGCAGTTGCCGGTCGTGAACGTGCCCTTGCGCTTGATCGGCTTCTATAATCCGAACGCGCGGCGCGGCGTCAGCGACCGCGTCCCGCTCTTCTTTCAGGAAGAAAAGATTGGCTATCGCTTCAGCATCGGGCGGACTTTTTAACCGTCTCTTGATAAACTACGGGTTCAGGCGCAGCAACCAAGGGCAAGCGAAAAGCACCTAACGTGTCGCCGCCAATTTCAACGCCCATTTTCAACTGTAAGGAGCAGTACAAGAAAGACAATGAAACCATTTCGCTTTATCGCCGCCGCCATCATGCTCGCGGCCTCTCTCTCTCTCTCGGCCAGCGCGCAGACCACGGCTCGCCCGCAACCCACCGCGCCCGCCGCAGGCACGGGGAAGATCGCTATCATTGATTCCGCCGCGTTCAGCGACGAAAAGGCCGGAATCGGACGCGTCATCAACGCGATGAAAACCGTGGACGCGCAGTTCCAACCGTTGCGCACGGAAGTGCAGGGAATGCAGTCGCGTTACGAAGCGTTGGTCGCCGACATCAACAAGACGAGAGACGTGGCCGATCCGAAAACGATTGCCGCCAAAGTTGATCAGGCCGACACGATGAAGCGCGACCTTGAGCGCAAAACGCAGGACGCGCAGATTTCAGTCCAGAAGCGGATGCAGGAAGTGCTGGGGCCGTTGCAGGAAGACGTTTTCAACTCGCTGCAAGCCTTTGCGCAAGCGCGCGGCATCTCGGTGATCATTGATGCCAGCCGCGTGCCGATCATCCCCATCAACGACGCGCTGGACATCACCAAAGAGTTCATCGCCGAATACAACCGCACGAAGCCCGCCACCGCCTCGGCCGCCCCGGCAGGCGGCGCGGCGCGCCCCGCGGGTCGCCCGTAACTCTCAGATTAGCCGTCAGCCATCAGCCGTCAGCCGTCAGCATTTTTGGCTGAAAGCTGACGGCTGACGGCTGACGGCTTATTATGGAAACTGTTCTCGACACGCGCGCCATTCAAGCACTCCTGCCGCATCGCTATCCCTTCCTGCTCGTTGACCGCATCATCGAACTCGTCCCGAAACAGCGTATCGTCGGCATCAAGCAGGTGACCATCGGCGAGCAATTCTTTCAAGGCCATTTTCCGGGCGCGCCCGTCATGCCGGGCGTGCTCATCGTCGAGGCACTGGCGCAGGTGGGCGCGATTTTGGCCTTGCGCGAGATCGAGAACCGGGAAGAAAAGCTCGTGCTCTTCTCCGGCATCGAGCATGCGCGTTTCCGGCAACCCGTCGTGCCGGGCGACACGCTCACGCTCGAAGTGACGGCCTTGCGCATCGGTTCGCGCGTCCAGCGCATGAGGGGCGAAGCGAAGGTCGAAGGCCGCTTGGTGGCCGAAGCCGAGATCATGAGCGTCGTCGCCGAACGCAGCGGAATCCAGTAGAAGCCGAGAGGGGAAGGAGTCAAAGTTAAAAGGAAAGGGAAGCGCATACTTTCCTTTCCCCTTTGCCCCTTCCCCTTTTCCCTTGTCTCGTTATTTATGATTCATCCGACGGCCATCGTCAGCGACAAAGCGCACATCGGCGCGGACTGCCATATCGGGCCGTATGTGATCGTCGGCGACGAAGTGGTCTTGGGCGCGGGCGTGCGCGTCGAGTCGCACGCGGTTCTCGGCGGGCGCACGTCCATCGGCGACGAGACGCACATCTACCCGTTCGCTTCTATCGGCCTCGCCCCGCAGGATTTGAAGTACAAGGGCGAACCCGCCGAGACGCGCATCGGCGCGCGCAACCAGATACGCGAGTTTGTCACCATCCATCGCGGCACAGAGGGCGGCGAGATGCTCACCGCCATCGGCGACGATTGCCTCATCATGGCGCAGGCGCACATCGCGCACGACTGCCTGATCGGCAATCGCGTCATCATGGCAAACGCGGCGACGCTCGCCGGGCATGTCTCCGTCGCAGACGGCGCAAACATCGGCGCGTATTCCGGCGTCCATCAATTCTGCCGCATCGGGCGCGAGGCTTACGTCGGCGGCTATTCGGTCGTCGTCAAAGACGCGCTGCCTTTCGCCTTAACGGTCGGCAACCATGCGAAGTGCTACGGCCTGAACAAAGAAGGCATGCGTCGGCGCAACTACCCGCGCGACGCCGTCGCCGCGCTCCATCATGCCTTCCACCTCCTGCTCTCCGCCCGGCTCAACACGACGCAAGCCCTCGCTCGCGTCCGCGCCGAGATCAAAGATTCCGCAGAGACCGAAGAACTCCTGCGCTTCATCGAAACCTCAAAACGGGGAATCGTCAAGTAAGGGATGAAGGATGAGGGATGAGGGATGAATAAAACCAAAGCAAGCCGACAATCTTGGATGCTTTTCTGATTCATCCCTCATCCCTCATCCTTCATCCCTTAACTCTTATGCGATACGGACTCATCGCAGGCAACGGTAAGTTTCCGTTTCTCGTGCTCGAAGGGGCGCGGCGCGCGGGGGCGTCGCTGGCTATTGCGGCGATCCGCGAGGAGACCGATCCGGCTATTGAGCGCGTCGCGGCGGAAGCTGGCGGGCGCGTCGAGTGGGTGGGCATCGGGCAGTTGGGGCGGATGATCCGTTTCTTCAAACGCGAGGGCGTGGAGCGCGCGATGATGGCCGGGCAGGTCAAACACGTGCAGATTTTCAGCGGCGCGCTGCCGGACGTGCGGATGCTCAAAATGCTCTTGCGCCTCCCGCGCCGCAACACCGACGCGCTCATCGGCGGCATCGCAGACGAACTCCGCAGTGAAGGCATCGAACTCATAGATTCGACCTACTTCCTCCAAGACCATCTCCCCGCCGCGGGCAAATTAACGAAACGCGACGCGGACGCACGCGAGCGCGGCGACATCGAATACGGCCTCGAAGTCGCACGCGAGATCGCACGACTCGACCTCGGCCAAACCATCGTCGTGCGCGCTCGCGCCTGCGTCGCCATCGAGGCGATGGAAGGCACGGACGCCTGTATCGGTCGAGCCGGACAGTTGGCGCGCGGGCGGCTCACGGTGGTCAAAGTCGCGAAGCCGGATCAGGATATGCGTTTCGACGTGCCGGTCGTCGGCGTGCCGACCGTCGAGAGCATGATCGAAGCGGGCGCAACTTGCCTGTGCATCACGGCGGGCAAGACGCTCATGTTCGACCGCGCGGAGATGCTCCGGCTGGCGGACAAACAACGCATCGCCATCGTCGCCGTCTAGCGATTGCGGATTGCGGATTGAAAAGCGGAAGTGTGGTTTGATTCTTAATTCCACTAATCTGTAATCCGCACTCCACATCCCGCATTCCGCAATGGATTGACATGGATGCGCGTGCGGCATAGTCTAACAGCCAGCAGTTTTTGCATGAGGGCGAAACTGCTTCCGTTCTCACTTAATAATAAATAATAAATTCCATCGGTGCGCTTGAGAGTCTGTGTCCCAACTCCCTGCCGCTCCTCGTTCTTCGTCAAATAATTTATAGCCTGCCATGTTTCGTCGTTTGAGCGGCGAGACGCGGGTTGCAATTCCAAGCCATTCGGAAGCGGCCTGAAAGAAGTTCGACCATGCGTTACAATCCAACCCCCTACGATGTGCGACTGACCGTAGAAACTTTACGCCCGAAGCGTCGGCGACCGACCGCGCCGCGCCGCCTCTCTGTCTCTCTGTTCGGACTCCTGTTATGTTTCCTCATCGGGCAAGCGGGTCACGGCGATTGTTCCATCTTCAATTCTTGCGTCCGGGCGCAAAACACCGCCCTGCCGCTTGAGCGCGAACTCTCCGGCGGCGAAATTCACACGTACCGGCTCACTTTGAACCGGGGACAATTCATTCGCGCCGTCTTCGATCAACGCGGCATAGATGTCGAGGTCACGCTGCTCGACGCGGCGGGGCAGGAACTTCTGCGCGTGAACAATCCCGTCGGCGTGTGGGGGCCGGAGCCGGTCTTTTTTGAAGTGGTGGATGGCGGCCAGTACACGCTCGTCGTTCGCCCGACGCGAGCCATTGCCCCGCCGGGTCGTTACGCGTTGGACATTGACACGAGAAGTACGGTTGATGCGCTCGACCGGAAACGTCTGCCCGCCGAGCGTGTCTTCGCCGAAGGAACCGCGCTGCTCGCGGCGCAAACGGGCGACGCTTACAGCCGCGCGATAGAAAAATACACGGAAGCTCTCACGCTCTTTCGCGCCGTCCGCGACCATCGGGGCGAGGTCACGACGCTCGCCACCACCGGCTCGGTTGCCGCCGCCTTAGGCGAACATCAGAACGCGCTCGCCTACTTCAACGAAGCGTTGCCGCTCTTGCGCGCCGCGAATGATCGCGCGGGCGAGGCCAGAGCTTTGAGCAGCGTCGCGCAAATTTATTTCGCGCTCGGCAATAAAGAAAAGGCTCTGGAAAACTTTCAGGCGTCGCTGCAACTTCTTCGCGCGCTCGGAGACACGCGCACGGCGGCCTACACGCTCGCCAACATGGGGCTGGTGCGCGTGGCGATGACGGAGCGACGCGAGGCTCTGGAAGATTTCGGGCAGGCTTTGACTTTGCTTCGCACCGTCGCAGACCGTCGCGGCGAAGCTTACGCGCTCAACAACCTCGCGCTCGTCCACTCCGCGCTTGGCGAAGAGGAGCAGGCCGGGCGTTATCAACGCGAAGTGCTCGCCGTCGTCCAGAAGATAAACGATTGCGGCGAGATCGCGCCCGCCCTGTCCAATCTGGCTTGGGATTCTCTGGAGTCGGGCGATAAACAGAAAGCCATAGACTATCTGAATCAAGCCCTCGCTCTACTAAAAACCTGCGGGCAGAACCGGCACGGACTAGCCACCACTTACAACAATCTCGGCTTCGTCTATTACACCATCGGCGACAAACAAAAGTCGCTCGCGCACCTGCGTCAGGCGTTAGCCCTGTTCCTTGAGTTGGAAGACAGGGAGGGCGAGGGCGACACCGCCGCCAACCTGATGTACGCCTTGCGGAGCAACGGGCAACTCGGCGCGTCGATCTTTTTCGGCAAGCGCGCGATCAACGCTTATCAAGCGCAGCGTGCGACGTTGCCGTCGCAGGATTTGATGGAGCAGCGTAGTTTCGTCAGTCGCAAGGAGAGCACGTATCACGAGTTGGCCGACCTGCTCGTTACGCAGGGTCGCCTGCTCGAAGCGCAGCAGGTGATGGAGATGCTCAAGGAGCAGGAGTATCTGGACTATGTGCGGCGCAGCGGCGAGGCGGGTGCGGTGGGTGAGAAGAAGGCCGCGCTCACGCCCGCCGAAATCGGCGTCGAGAAGCGGCACGGGGAGCTTGTGGAAGTGCTGGCCTTGCGCGGCCGGGAGCGCGGCGCGCTCATCGCAAAGCAGGCGCGCACGCCCGAAGAGGAGCAGCGGCTCGCGGCTTTGGAGTCGGAGCTACAGGTTGCCGGACAAGCCTTTCAGGCGTTTCTCGATCAACTCGGCGAAGAACTCGGCAACACCAAGCAGGCCGCGAAAGTTGATCAACTGCGCGACTCGCAAGCCTTGATGGACGACCTGCGCGAACTCGGCGCGGGCGCGGTCGCCCTCTATACGATCATGGGCGCGGAGAAGTATCGCGTCATTTTGATCACGCCGGACGTGCAGCAGACCGCAGAGTATCCGATCAAGGCCGCCGACCTCGACCGCAAAATTCTGGCCTTCCGCGAGGTGTTGCAGAACCCGCGACAAGACCCGCGCCCGCTGGCCGAGGAGCTTTATAAAATCCTCGTCGGCCCTATCGCCAAAGAGTTGCAGGGCGCGCAGGCCGAGACGTTGATGTGGTCGCTCGACGGCACGTTGCGCTACGTGCCGATGGCTGCGCTCTACGACGGCGAACGCTACATGGTCGAACGCTTCCGCAACGTCGTCTTCACCCCGGCGAGCAACAGCCGCTTGAAGGATCAGCCGAGCGCGAAATGGAGCGGGTTAGGGTTGGGCGTCTCGAAAGCGCAGACGGGTTTCAGCGCGCTGCCCGGCGTGCCGGAAGAGTTGCGCGGCATCATCAGCGGACAGGAGAACGGAAGCGCGCTCGCGGGCAAAGTGATGCTCGACGATGAGTTTACGGAGGAGACTTTTCGCGCCGCCTTGCGGCAGCGTTTTCCCGTCGTCCACATCGCCAGCCACTTCGCCGTGCAACCGGGCAACGAGACCGATTCGTTTCTGCTGCTCGGCGACGGCGGACGCCTCTCGCTCGCCAAGATCAAGACGGCGGTGAATCTCTTCGGCGGGGTCGAACTCCTCACGCTCTCGGCCTGCGACACGGCGACGGGCGGCACCGGCACGGACGGCAAGGAAGTTGAGAGTTTCGCCGTGCTCGCGCAGCGACAGGGCGCGAAAGCCGTGTTGGCGAGCCTGTGGCCTGTGGCCGACGCGAGCACGAAACAACTCATGCAAAGTTTCTACCGCATACGCAACGCGCAGGCCGGGGGCATGCTCAAAGCCGAAGCCCTGCGGCGCGCGCAGGTCTCGCTTTTGCGCGGCGAGGCGGGCGAACTCGTCGGCGGCATCGAGCGTCGTGGCCTGCTCTCCACCACCGCGCAGCGCAGCGGAGAAGCGAGCGCGTCCACGGGCAGCGGCAAGAACACCTTCGCGCATCCCTTCTTCTGGGCGCCCTTCATCCTCATCGGCAACTGGCGTTAGCAGATACGGATTCACCCGCGAGTTATGAAACGAACGCTCTCCTCACTGCAAACCTTTATCTTTAAGTTTATTTTCCCCGTCGTGTGGATCAGCGGGTGGGGCATGGGGACGGCCAGCATGTTTCTCAACCCGCAGAATAATCCCGATGTGCCTCCACGCGGGTTGTTCCTCTTGCTCTGGTTTGTGGGCGTCGCCGTCATCCTATGGAGTTGCGTCCGCTTGAAAAAGGTGAGCGTGGACGAAAATTTCCTGTACGTGTCAAACTACCTGAAAGAAATTTCGATCCCCCTGTCTGACATTTATGACGTGACGGAAAACATCTGGGTGAACATCCATCCGGTGACGATCCACTTGAGATCGCCTTCGGACTTCGGCCACAAGATTTACTTTATGCCGCAGGCGAAGTTCACGTTTTTCAGTTCGCATCCGGTCGTCAAAGAGTTGAAGGAGATGGCGAGAGCAAAGCAGACGGCAGGCTTGAACTTCGTTCGTTAGTCGCAACTCCGCGCATAAAGCAGGCGGCGG
>DASYMM010000297.1:0-5157 GCA_036009085.1 Pyrinomonadaceae bacterium
GCCGTTGAGGATGATGCCGAGCAGGCGTTCGCGCGGCAGCGGTTCGAGCACGCGGTCGAGCGCGGCGTAGCGCGTCTTGCCGGAGCGCACGACCATCAGCGCGCCGTCGGCGCGGCCGATGAGCACGGTGGCGTCGGTGAAAATGCCGAGCGGCGGCGCGTCGATGATGATGTAGTCGAACATGCGGCGCAGTTCGGCCAGAAGCTTGCTGAACTTGGGGCCGGAGAGTATCTCGGCCACGTTGTCGCGCACCGTGCCACCGGGCAGCAGGTGCAGCCCGGAGGGTTCGAGTCGGATGATGGCCTCTTCGAGCGTCGTCTCGCCCGCGAGCACTTCGGACAGACCGGCGGACGCGTCGATGCCGAGGTAGTCGGCGGCGCAGGGGTTGCGGAGGTCGCCGTCGATGAGGAGCGCGCGCACGCCGTCGGTTTGCGCGAGCAGCCACGCGAGGTTCAGTGCGGTGACGGTCTTGCCCTCCATCACGCCCGCGCTGGAGACGACGATGGCTTGAATGTGCCGCTTCTCGCCCGCGTGGAGAATGCGCGTGCGGAGGGCGCGATACTGTTCGGCGTGCGGCGAGCGCGGGTCGGTGATGGCGATGAGATGTGGTTCGACGCGCGCGTGGGAAATTTCCAGTGAAGGAAACTCCAACGCGCGCGCCGAACTGACAGCGTCCGCCGTTGCCCCAGCAACACGCGAAGCCTGCCCGCCGGGGAGTGCCGACCCGACCGTGGCTGCATCGCTTTGCTCAGCGGACGCTGAAACGTGCGCCTGTCCCGCAGGAGGCGCGTTGAAGAGTGCGGACGTGCGACGCATGACGACTTCCGGCACCGCAGCCGGGGAGGCGTGATTGCCGCCGTTCGAGTTGCCGTTCGATTTGCCGTTCGATTTGCTGTTCGACGCGGCCGAAGCTTCGGTCATGAGCGTGACCTCTTCGTCTTCGACAACCGTGGCAACGCCGCGCGCGTTCGCTTCGTCCGTGCTCTTCGTATTTGCGCTGCCGTTCTCGGCGGCGCGTTTCAATGCTTCATAAACTCTGCCCATCACCTGTCTCCCATCACATCCCAACGACGGAAGGCCGCGCCGATGTCGTTCACATCGGGCGAAGGCCGCGCCGCCGTCGAAGTTGTTTCTTCCAACTCAACGTCTTCTGCTTCGCGCGTCTGCGCCGAAGAATTCGTGGCATCTGTGTTTGACGACGCCTCCATCGCCTCGTCAACCGCGCTCGCCTGCGCGCTGCCCGCAGACCACAACTCCGCGCGCCCCTGCGCGTGGAAAATGCGCGCGGGCGTTTCTTCCTCGATTGCGACGCGGCCACTGCCGCTGATGTTGCGGCGCGCGTCCGGCAGCATGTCGAACGTGTCGGCGACCTCTTCGATCACGGCGCGCGAGATGGTCTGCAAGCCTGCGGCGTAACCCGTCAGCATGGCGTTGTCGCAGAGGTTGTTGATCTGGCGCGGGATGCCTGCGGCGCAGCGGAAGATGTAGTCAATCGCGCCGGGCGAGAAGATGTCCGTGCGCGCCGCGCCCGCTACGAGCAGACGCGCTTTGACGTAACGCTCCGTCTCCTCGATGTTCGGCAGAGGCTTGATCTCGCAGCGCAGGGCGACGCGCTGTTTCAACTGCCGCAAGTCCGGGTTGTTCAAAACTTCCCTGAGTTCCGGCTGTCCGGTGAGGACGATCTGCAACTGCTTGGCGGCGTCGGATTCAAAATTCGAGAGCAGCCTGATCTCTTCGAGCACGGCGGTCGAAAGGCCGTGCGCTTCGTCAATGATGAGCACGGTGCGCAGGCCGCGCGCGTGTCGCGCTTCGAGAGTCTGGCCGAGGGCGAAGAGGAGTTCCGACTTGTTTTCCCATTCCTGCACGTCGAAGAGGCGCGCGACGTGTTGATAAAATTCGGGGACTGTCAGGCGCGGGTTGAAGATGTAGCCGACGAGCACCGTGCGGTCGAGCCGCTGCATCATCCAGCGCAGGATCGTCGTCTTCCCCGTGCCGACTTCGCCCGTCACGACGATCAAGCCCTTGCCGCTCTCGATGCCGTAATGCAAATTCGCCATCGCCTCCGTGTGCGAAGGCGTGAAATAGATGAAGCGCGGGTCGGGCGTCAGCGCGAACGGCAACTCTTTCAGTCCATAGAACTCTTTGTACATAGCTTGTCCGTTGTCACGAGACGAACAGATCGAAGACGCGCGTGAATCTCAGCAAGAATGCGAGCGCGGGGATGCTCAGGACGGTGAGCGTGATTCCGGCGAAGGCCGTCGCCAGACGCCGCACCTTGGCGCGACGCTGCTCCTTCGGCGTCAGGAGTTCGGGCACGGAGATGAGCACGGGCAAGCCCGTGTAGTGGCGCGCGTCTTCGACGGTTTGAATCGTCAGCAGGCGCGGCACTTCAAACGCGGCGGCGAACGCTAACCCAACCGCGAGGCCGAGCACGAGGCCGAGCGCGATCAACGTCAGGCGTTGCGGCGCGACGGGGCGCACGGGCAAACTCGCAGGGTCAATCACCTGAATCGTTTCGCCCTGCGCCGATTGGGTGGCGGCTTCGTTCAAGTCTGACTTCTGTTTCTTCAACAGCAACTCGTCGTAAGCCGCTTTCTTCGTCTGGTACTCGCGATCCAGTGAACTGAGCGCGACTTCGGCCTGCGGCACACGACCCAGTTGCGCCTGCACCGCGCTGATCTGCGCGTTGGTTTGCGCGAGCAGTTTTTCCTGCCGCGCGATTTCGCCCTCGACGCCTTGCAGGTTGATCTTGATCGTGGAAGCACGCGGATCGACGCGCCGCTCCACGCGCTTCGTCTTCTCCGCGATGCGGTTCTTCCAATCGTCGGTCAACTCCTGCTTGCTGCGCTTGACGGCGTCGAGTTCCTGCCGCTTGGCCTTCACGTCCGGGTTCGCAGGCTTCAAGACCGTCAGCATGTTCTGTAACTCGGAATCGAGTTGCGACTCGCGCTTGGTGAGTTCAGCCCACGCGGGCGTCGTCTTCGGATCGGTCAGGTTGTCAATGACATCGTCCTTGTCCATCTGGAACTGCTTCTCGATGTCGCCGAACTGCGTCGAAAGCATCGTCTTTTGATCGCGCAGCCGCCCGATGTCGGAGATGAAGGCTTTCTGCTGTTCGTAGAGGCCGCTCAGATTCGTGACGAGCGAAGTGGCCTGCGTCGGGAGGTTGTTGATATTCGATTGCAGCGTTTGCAGTCGCTTGGCGTCAACTATTTGGAGTTCGGCATGCGCCGCTTCGAGTTGCGTCTGGAGAAACTTTCCGGTTTCAGTCGCGCCCTGCGTCTGCTGCTTGAGTTGCGCGTTGACGTACTTGCTCGCCAGATCGCTTGTGACCTTTTGCGTGATGTACGGGTCAGGGCCACGGAAGGTGATGATGAAGCCGTTGGTGATTTCGTCTTTGCTCTTGTTGAGTTCGATGCGCGTGTCTTTCTTCGCCATGCGCTCGACGACCATTTCCATCGGCTCGCCGCGACGGCGTTCGACCGCGTAGAGGTTGTAAGTCGTGATCAGCGGTTCGAGCGACGAGCGGCTGAAGACCTCCTGACCGATGGAGTTGATGCGGATGGTGAGATCGTCGTCGGAGAGTTGCGGCACGATCCCTTGCATGATGTTTGAGGGGCGCACCGTGAGGAGCGTGTTCGATTGATAGACGTTCGGCAGACGCCACACGACGATGGAGACCGCCGCCGAGACGACGATGGCCGGAAGCAGGATCCACCACTTGCGCTTCCACAAAATCTGCCCGTACTCGCCCGGCTTTCTTTGTCGAAATTCAACACTCATAATTCAACCTCACTCCCAAAACTTACGGCGCGCCGCGCGTCCGTCAAATTACAAAGAGGCGAGCGCCTTGCGCGCTTCCTGTTCGTTCTCCGGCGAGAGCTTGCTGCCTTTGGTCATGTTCACGGCCTGCTGCAACTGCTGGCGCGCTTCCGGCTTGCGCCCCAAAGCGGCGAGCGACATGCCGAGATGATAACGATAGAGCGCGCTATCCATGCTTTGTCCGCGTGCCATGCGCGCCTCGGTCTGTCGCACGGCCTTTTGCAGTTGCTCGATGGCGGCGGCGTGCAAACCTTTTTTGTAATAGACCCAACCGAGCGTGTCTGCGAAGCCCGGTTCTTCGGGAAACTTTTGCACGACGCCCTGCGCGAGCCGGACGGCTTCGTCGAGGTTGCCCGTGCCGTGCTCGGCATAGTTCCAGGCGAGGTTGTTGGCGGCGAAAGCGGATTCCGCGTTAACGGTCAGGGCGCGTTTGTAGGCTTCGGTCGAAGCGGTGTAGTTTTTGCGGTCGTCTTCGACCATGCCGATGAGCATGTAGGGCGTCGGGTCGTCAGGCCGCTTCTCGCTCATGCGGCGAAACTCTGCGACGGCTTCGTCAGGCCGGTTCGTTTTGATGTAGAGATTGCCGAGCGAGTTGAGCGCGGGAACGAACGTCGGGTCGAGTTCGACGGCGCGACGCAACTCGGCTTCGGCTTGCTGTGCGTATTGACCTTTGCGCCCCGCGTCGCCCTGCGCCTCGGCGATGCCGCCGAGCCGACCGTAGATGCCCGCTTTCAGATAATGGAGCGGCGCGCTCGCCGGACTCCCGGCGATGGCTTGATCGATGCGCGCCTGCGCTTCGTCGAATTTCCCCTGCGCCGTGTAGAGACTGGTCAGACCGTTGAGCGCGTCGAAGTTGGTCGCGTCGAGCGCGAGCGCGCGTTCGTAATGCTGCGTGGCTTCGTCCGGTTTACGCTCGGCGAGCGCGACGGCCGCGAGATTGTTGTGCGAAGAGGGCGCGTTCGGCTGTAGGTCGCGCGCTGCCGTGAAGTCGGCGCGCGCGGAGGCTTTCGCGGCGGCTGACACTTCCGTCTCACCCGGCTTGAGTTGCAGGAAGGTGGTCGCGCGCGCGGTCAGAGTTTTGGCGCGCAGTTCGTTCAGGAGTTGCGGCGAGTTGCGCTGGTCGGGCGCGGCCTTGTCCAAGCGCGCGAGCAGTTCGTTGGCGAGCCGCGCGGCGTTCGCAATGTCTCCGGCGGCGATGTTGATCTGCACCTGCATCAACGTGCCGGGAAGATAATCGGGATAATATTTTTCGAGGTCGCCCGCGAAGATGCGCGACTGTTCCATCTGCCCTGCGCGGTAACAGGCTTCGGCCATGAAGTAGAGTCCGGCTTGATC
>DASYMM010000298.1:0-10718 GCA_036009085.1 Pyrinomonadaceae bacterium
ACTGCCCCTGGCGGGGCATAAATTCACCTGCCGATACATTCCAAAAGCGAGACGGGCGAATTAACGCCGCGCGAACTCTAACCCGCCGCGTGCGTCGGCTTCCGCGCCGCGAATGATGAGGACTTGCTCCTGCTCGATGCGAACTATCGTCAGGCGTGATTGCGGGTCGCGCCAGATGAATTGCGTGGGGTCGTCTGCGCCGCCGTCGCGCGTGTCGCCCGCTTTGCCGCGCAGTGTGTTGTAAGCGCGGAAGAACTCCGCGGCCTCCGCGGGCTTGTCCCAGTAAGTCTTCCAGACGAAAAGCGGTGTGCTTCGCGTGCGCTCGAAGAGGTAGGCGCGGTCACCGCCCCAACCCGCCGCCGCGCGCGTCGCTTCCGACACGGGAAGCGTTTTCAGCAGCAGCCCGCGCACGCCGAGTTCGCCGAGCGGCGACGACGCTGCGACCATCCAACCGTTCGCGGCAAACTGCGTTTCATCCAGCGTCGTCTCGCGCGGCGACTCTCGCGCGAAATATTTTTCGGGATGGAGCACCTGCTCGCTCGATGCGGGCGGGCGGCGGAAGAGTTCGTCTATGCCGCGCGCGCCCGATTTGCGCCGCACGGTTTCGACGAAGCGCGTCCCTTCGCGATAGCGGAAGATAAACGTTTCGGTTAACAGCGGCGGGAAGAACGCGCCGATCTCCTTGCGATACTCGCCGAAGCGCGCATCCTCGTTCCGCCCGATCTCTTCGAGCGTGCGGCGCGACCAGACGGCCTCGCCCTGCTCGCGCCGTCGCTGCACGTTCATCGCGTCGCCTTCGACGACGGCGAAGGCGGCCTCCGCGCGGTCGAAGTTGTAAGGGCGCGCGGCCAGTAGTTTCAACAGGTCGAAGTGCTGGTCTTGCAGCGCGTGGACGTATTCGTGTGTGATGAGCGATTCGTCGCGCGCGGCTACAGCGGCATCCGTCGCGCTGCCCTGCCCGGCGAGGATGAGCACGCGTTTGTGGAGCGGCGAGTAGGTTGCGCCGGCGGAGGAGGCGGCGAAACTTGCGGCGAGCGTGGCGAGGTCTGTGCCTTCGGGCAGCATTCCGCCCGCGATGGCGAGTCGGCTCAGGGCGCGCAGTTCGTCGCCCGCGAGCGCGTCGGCCATCTCTTTGGCGCGCGTACCGTATTCCCAACCGGATAACTCGGACATGCCTGCGTCGGCTTGCCAGTCGAGTTCGCGCGTCTCGGCGACCGCCGCCATGATGCGACGGCGCACGCCCTCCAGCGCGGGCGACAGAGGCCGCGCGGGCAGCGGCGTAATCTCTCGGCGCACGGGCGCAAGCGCGACCGCCGCCGGAATGCCCTTCCGCGTCGAACCTTTATTGCCGCACGAAGCGGCCAACAACGCCGCCCCGATTGCCGCGATGATGACGAAGACAGAAATAACGCGCCCTGTAAACCTTGTCCGCATACGAAATTTAGACGCACGAACGCTCCTCCGCGATGCCGACGAACTTTAGGGGACGGGGAAAGGGTAAGGGGAAAGAGAAAACTTACAGAGACCTTTTCAGCCCCGAAGGGGCGAGATTCGATAGCCCGTGGCAACGCCACAGGACATGAATGTATAAACGCTCTGCCCAAAGCCCTGAAAGGGCGACATAGATTTCATGTCGCCCTTTCAGGGCTTTGGTAATTTGTAACTTCCGTAACTGTGGCGTTGCCACAGGCTTT
This sequence comes from Pyrinomonadaceae bacterium, assembly GCA_036009085.1. Classification (GTDB taxonomy): domain Bacteria; phylum Acidobacteriota; class Blastocatellia; order Pyrinomonadales; family Pyrinomonadaceae; genus JAIVJZ01. The sequence continues at coordinate 1,695 of DASYMM010000298.1, forward strand.
TACATTGCGCCCCTTCGGGGCTGAACAAAAAAGCAGGCTGAACGCCCACGCGAGCGTGTCCAACTTTTCCCCGTACCCCTTCCCCTTTCCCTGCTTTATCTATCGAGCATGTCGAGCATCGAGTTGGCGTTCTTCGGCGGCGCGGCCGGGGCGGGGGCGGCGGAAGGCTTGGCTTCGGGCGTGCCGTCGAAGTCTGCGAGTTGGAGGCGGAGGTTGCCTTGATTCGAGGCGTAAGACAAAGCTTCTTCGCGGTTGAGCGTGCCGTTGCGGATGAACTTTTCGAGCACCGCGTCGAAGGTCTGCATGCCTTCGAGTTCGCCCTGCTGCATCGCGTCAATGAGCGACTTGCCTTCCTTCTCGCCGTGCTCCATGTATTCGCGCGTGCGCGCCGTGGATTTGAGAATCTCGATGGCCGCGATGCGCCCGTTTTTATCCGCGCGCGGGACGAGACGCTGCGAGACGATGTAACGGAAGGTTTGCGAGAGACGCGCACGGATGCTGGCCTCTTCGTTCTTCGGGAAGACGCCGATGATGCGATCAACGGTTTTCGAGGCGTCAATCGTGTGCAGGGTGGAGAGCACGAGATGCCCCGTCTCCGCGGCTTCGAGCGCGACTTCAATCGTCTCGCGGTCGCGCATCTCGCCGACGAGGATCACTTTCGGAGCCTGCCGGAGAGCGGCGCGCAGGGCGCGTGCGAAGTCGGGCGTGTCGGAATGCAGTTCGCGCTGGTGGATCGTCGAATTCTTGTGGCTGTGCAGGAATTCTATCGGGTCTTCGATGGTGACGATGTGGTAGTGCTTCTCTTCGTTGATGAGATCGATGATGGCTGCGAGCGTGGAAGATTTGCCGGAGCCGGTGGGGCCTGTGACGAGGACGAGGCCGGTTTTGAGTTCGGTGATCTCTTTGAGTTGCGGCGGCAGATTGAAGTCGCTCCAACGCGGCGGCTCTTGTGGGATGACGCGCATGACGATGGCGTGCGTGCCGCGCTGCATGAAGATGTTGACGCGAAAACGTGAGAGGCCGGGCGCGCTGAACGAAACGTCAGCCGAGCCGAACTTATCCAAACTCTCGATGGCGGCAGGGTTGCGCGCCATGATGATCTTCGAGATGCCTGCCGTGTGCGCGGGCGTCAGTTTTTCGAGTCCGGGATAGGGGACGCCCTGCAACTTTCCCAGAAGCTCCACTTGCGGCGGTCGCCCCGGCGAAAAGATCAGATCGCTGACCTTAGAGGAGACGCCGAGCATCTTGTTCAGCACGTGGACGAGATTGAGCGGAGCGGCGTGCGGCGCGGCGGTGCCGCCTTCGATTGCGTGTGTGCCTGCTGCCTGCGGAGCGGGCGGCTGTTGAGTCGTCATAAATTTTGCGCGTCGTGAAAGAGAGTACGAAGTTTTGGAATATGTCGGGGGTTTTAGTTGTCCATGAGTTTGTGACGCGCGGCCTGTTCGGGCTGGCCGCGACGACCGGACACTACTACTGTACTGTTCCGAGCAAACTTTCGTAAAGCCTGTAACGAAAAATATACGCGGGGGGCAAACAACCGCGCCCTTTGCAGCGTACATCAAATTAGACGCAAGGCACGGGATGTGCTAGACCTACACACGACGGCATCCCGACTGACCGGAAGGAGGCGCTTCAAGTTTATGGCAACCTACAGAGACCCTGTGAGAGTTTTTGCTCCGCTGGAAGTGGTTGAGCGCCTGCTGGAGATTCGCGAAGAAGCGGGTTACTCTCCCGAAATTTTTCTCCGCTCGTCCGATGACTTGGCAGCTTACTTCGACGCTTACGGCTTCGACGTTTACGCTTTCACCGAAACGGAAGCCGAATTTCACTACGGACGCTACCGTGCCGCGCTCGCCCCCGGCGGCGATCACGCGCACAGTTCACCGACCGCACACTGATTTTCCAAACCGCAAGTTTAACCGCAGCGGGGCGTTGATCTTAAGATCAACGCCCCGTTTCGCTTTTAAAGCCTTCACCGCCGCAGAGACGCAGAGCCAAGCCGCAGAGTTAACGCAGAGAAAGGTCAGCATTCAACGCTCTGTGCCAACTCCGCGTTAACTCTGCGCCTCTGCGGTGTGTGTCTTAAATTGCCACTTACTGTGAGATAAAATCGAATTAGAGAGCTTTGACCACGACGAAGGTTACGTCGTCGGTCGCGCCGCGCCCCTCCGTCCAGACGAGCACGTCTTCGTGCAGGAAGTTGATCAGTTCGCGCGCGCTCAGTTCGCGTCCCTCACGCACCTTGCGTTCGAGCCGCTCGCGCCCGTACTCCGTGCCCGCCGCGTTGGTCGCCTCCGTGATGCCGTCCGTGTAGAGCAGGATGATCTGGCCGGGCTGGATGGGCAGGTAGTATTCGTAATAACGCGTATCGCGAAACATGCCGAGCGGAATGCCGCCGCGTTCGATGAAACGCGCGTGGCCCTCCGCATCCATCAGGAGCGGCGGGTTGTGTCCGGCGTTGGCGTAGGCGAGCGTGCGGTTCGTCGCGTCGAGCGCGCCGTAGAAGGCCGTCACGTATTGATTGTTCTCAATTGACTCCCAGAGCAGGTAATTGACCTTCGACATCGAGATGTTCGGCGCGTAGCCGATGTGTATGGCGGCACGCAGGCTCGCGCGCAGGAAGGCCATCAGGAGCGCGGCGGGCACGCCTTTGCCCGATACGTCTGCGATGACGATGCCGAGATGGTCTTCGTAGAGACTGACGAAATCGTAGTAGTCGCCGGAGACTTCTTCGGTGGAGAAGTTGTACGCGCTGATGTCGAAGCCTTCGAGCCGGGGATCGCGCGCGGGGAGAAGTTCGAGTTGCACCTGCCGCGCGACTTCGAGTTGCGCCTGCAAGCGTTTCTTCTCCACAGACTGCTCGTGGAGCATCGCCTTCTCGATGATGATCGCGACCTGCGAGGCGAGCAGCATCAAAATTTCGAGGTCGTCTTCGGTATACGCGTTCTTCCGGTCGCTTTCCAGATCGAAAGCCCCGATCACTTTATCGTTCGAGATGATCGGCGCGACCATCTCCGAACAGGTCTCGCGCCGCGCGTTGACGTAACGCGGATCAAGACTGACATCCTGCACGATCAGAGGCTCGCCCGTCTGCGCCGCGTAGCCGAGCAGACCTTCGCCTACCTTCAAATGCAACTCGGTCAACTCGTTGATGTCGTAGCCGCGCACGGAGGTCGTGCTGAAACCTTTGAGCGCGCCGAGCGCATCTTCGCCCGCCGCGCCGTCACCGCCCTGCGCGTTGCATTCGATCATGTAGATGCCCGCCGCGTCGTAAGGGACGAGCGAGCCGAGCGTGTCCATCACGAGTTCGAGCACCTCGTCAACGTCGAGCGAGCGGCTGATCTTCTTCGTGATGTCCAAGAGCATGCGCAGCTTATCAACGACGGTCAATTTCGTGCCCGTCGCCGCCGCTGTCTCCAACGCATCTGTGATCTGTTCTGACATAAAGAAACACCCGCCTCCGCCGCACGCGGACAAAGACGCGAAGCGCGATTATAAGCGATGCGCGAGCAGGGATGAAGGAAAACAAGGGATGAGGGATGAAGGATGAGGGATGAATCAGAACAAAGCTAACTGATCAGCTTGAGTGCTTTTCTGATTCATCCCTCATCCCTCATCCTTCATCCCTTCTATTGCTGCTTCCGTCAACAGGGCAAACTCCAACGCGGCTGCCGGGCGATGTCGAAAGAAATCGTTGACATCGGCGGCGGGTAGCGTGAGGCGCGCGAGCGCGAGGCCGCGCGCGTTGAAGAGTTCTTCGTAGCGTTCGACGGCGCGCTGTCCCGCCTCGTCAGGGTCGAGCGCGGCGACGACGCGGAAGCGTCCCAGAGGCGCGAGCCATTCGGCCTTCAGCCCGCCCGCGCCCACCAGCCCGACCGCCGCGAACCCGTGCGCCAGCAGCGTCAGCGTGTCTGTAAAACCTTCGACGAGATAGACGACGCTCCCGCTCTTGAGTTCGGGCAGAGCGTCCACGTTATAAAGCGAAGGCACGCCGCCGCGCATGTTGTGCCAGCGCGGCTCTAGCCCTGCTGCCGTCGTGCGCGCCTGCACATAAACCGCGCGCCCCTCGACGCGAAACGGGAACAGCAAGCGGTGACGATAAAACGTCAGGTGCCGGCGCGCGTTGAAGAGTCCGCTTCGCTGCAACTCTTCGGGCGCGAACGCCGCCTGCATACGCCGCATCACGCGCCTGTACGCGCGGCGCGGGAAATAGACGACGCCCGCGCGTCGCGCCGTCTCCCCGTCAATGCCGCGCCGCGCGAGATAGTTGAGACCTTCCGCCTGATCTTCGACGCGACACGCTGCCAGAAAAGTCTCGCAGACCGCGCTGATCCTGTCCTGCGCGAGCGGTTCGGGTTCCTGCCCCGTCGCCGTCAACTCGTCGGGCGCGGCACGCAACGCGAGCGAACGCACATCGCTGCGGCGGTTGCCGCGTCCGGCGAGTCCGAGTTCGCGCGCGAGTTCCACGACGGCGCGGCTGAACTTCAACTCGTGCATCAACTCGTAAAAGCGTATGGCGTCGCCGCCCTCGTCGCGCGAGAAGCAGTGAAAGAGGCCGCGCGTGAGATCGACCGAGAGGCTCGGATGGCCTCTGCCGCTATGCGTGTGTGCGGGGATGGGGCAGAGCGTTTGCAGGCGCGCGCCTGCGGGGTGTGCGTTCGGACAGTAGCGTAGATAAAAAGAGCGATAATCTATGACGCGCTTGATCTCGTCGCGCAGTTTCAACAGGCGTTCGCGCTGCGGTGAAGCCGACTCAACGGGCATGTCCGTTGTTGTTCGCATAAGCCTGACGCGCGGCGTATCGCGCCTCAACCTCTTCCGCGTGCCGCGTGCGATACTCGCCCCACAGGCGCGACACCTTCATGCGATATTCCACCAACTCGCGGCTCACATTAAACTGCCGCGCAATCTCCGTCGAAGTCTTCCCCGCGCGCACCAGACGACTGAGCGCGCTATAAGGCACGAGCGCAGCCGCGCCCACCGCATAAGCCGCTTCCTCGTCCGCCTCGTTGTAATCGCGCGCCACGGTCTTCCCCTGCTTGTTCTGCGCGACGATAGACAGGCGGTTCGCCTTGTGTCCGAGGAAGACGTGACAGACCTCCTCCATCAACGTCGCGTTATTGCGCGCCGCGCCGTGCTTCGGATTCAAGAGCACCAGCCGCCACCCGTTCGGCAGCGGGCGCGAACACGTCCCCCCCGACCACGCATCCGAACCCACCCCCAACAAATGCTCCCGCGTCTCCTCCGACAACCCCTTGATCTGCTCAAACCCGATCACCATCAACTTCGCAAAATGCGCCAACGCAAACGGGTCTAAAGCCTCGTCATCACGACGCAACCCCGCAAACTCGCGCAACCCCATCGCACGCAACTCATACTGCCTCCCCTTAAACGTCGGCGGAAATTTCGTCTCGTCCATAATTCGATTATACCTATCTCCGCAGGCTCTACCCTAGAATTCAGGATGTGACCTTGTTCTTTCCCAATGATGGGAAAGAGCGGCCTCTGAAGGCGATACAGTTCCCGTCCGAATAGGCTGCCCATGAAATTGCTGTAAATGCGCTGCTCCCCAAGAACTTCCTTCTGCCTTATCTCGATTAATCCAAACCCGCAAGTCAAAACTTATAGTGAAGAGCCCCATCTCAAACGCCTTATCGTGCATAAGACACAAACATAAACCATTTGACATAGCTCCTCTTAAATCTGGTACATCCGCCCAACGAGCGATATGAGCGCCTACAAGAAATTTACTATCTTCTACAGTACATTGAGGAAAACAACATCTGTGTCCATAGTTATTTCGGACTTGATCAGAAAACTCTTTTTGACCAACGCGAGATAATAAATTCCTGATCTGCTCACCTGTATTAACCTCACGAACTATATGCTGAGTATTTTGCTGCGTAAGATAGTTTTTATCAGATAAAAGAATTTTCGCTAAGTTATCATCAACTTCTGACAAGTAAGCTCCATTAAGACACTGTAGCCGACCCGCTTGAATTACGTAAAAGAGCCTTTTTTTATCAGCTTTAAGTTTTTTGTTAGCCTCAAAGTAATGGCGTAAAGCATTATCCTGATTTTGAAAGGTTTTATGCAAGGGAATCGGACTTGGGAATGGAGCAAAGTCTTTGAGCGGCACATAGTAGAAACTGGTGGAATAATCCCATTGTCCTGCGGAAGGGGGACGATTAGACGTTTCAAGCCCATTAGCATCCGCAGTTGAGAACCCAATGAATGCGGCCTTCTTACCCGTACCTCTAAGATGTAGGACTGTATCTCTGGCTTCAACTTGAAGTAAGGATTCCCAAAACGCCCATTTTCCGCCCCCTTTCTTTACAGAGGGAGCCCATAAACAATTTGTGAATGACCAATCCCCGCCACCATGAACTTCATCGCGCGACATCTCTAGCCATAGCATATTAATTCATACCTTGTGACGAAGCTTTACCCTTTTTAATGCAGCACTTAATAACAAGTCAGGCGCTCAAATATCAAGATTTAAGCGCCTGACGAATTTTAGAAATGAACTTTGCTTCCCTACTTCCGCTTATTGCGCGTGCGGGAGTCTTCGCCGGGGTGGGAGAATTGGGCGTAGGCGACGCGGAAGAGTTCGGAGAGGGCTTTGGCGGTCTCTGCCGAGAGGTTGCGGTCGGCGCGGAGGTGCGCTTCGACGATGTCGGGCGTGGCTTCGTGCGGGAAATAGACGACCGCTTTGGCCGCGTCGTTGCCGTCGGCATCCTGTGTGCGCCCGGACATGATGCGCTCCATAGGCATGTCGAGCCATGCCGTGAGGCGCGCGATATTGTCTGCGTCGGGTTTGCCCGTGCCGTTTTCGATGCGCGAGAGCGTCGAGGCAGAGACCTGCGTTTCTGTCGCCACGTCGCGCAGGCTCAAGCCCGCCTCCTCGCGTTTGCGGCGTATAGCCCGCCCCAGTTCCACCGTATTTACTAGACTTTTTCCAGATTCTGCCATTTTTGGCCTCCTTTTCATGCGTCCCACAGCTTACAGGAAGCTGCAAGTCGCCCCTCCTCTAATCCCAGACCATATCACAGGAAAATCCCAGACGCAAGACCTTGTTTTATGCTTGCAACAAAAAACATCCCGTGGTACACTGTTTCACGTATGAAACAGAGCGTTTCAAACTCTGTGGCAAGAACCGGAAAAGAGGGTGAAATGAGCGACCACATCTGGGAGACATTCGACGGATTGTTCAAGACGGTGCACCGGCAGGGTCGGCGCGTGGAGGAATTGGAAGCGCGCATCACAGACCTTGAGCGTCGTCTGGCAGAGCGCGCCGGAACGGTGAATCCGGCGCCGCAAACGAAGCAGGCGCAACCGGCGTTGAGCGAAATGCCCGTCGAGCGCGCGGCGTAAAGTTCAATGATTTGAAGGAGTTAAAGGACATGGCAACAGCAACCGCGACAACCACGACGACGACCGACAAGAAAGCGATCATGCGCGACAAACGCGCGCAAGGGATCGCGGCGATGGGCTTGGTGACGCGCGAGGGCGACCGCTTTCGCGTGACTACGCCGTCGCTTCGCGGCAAGCGCAGTAGCTACGAAGTCTGGCGCGACGATGCGGGCAAAGTGCGTTGCTCTTGTCTGGAGTTTGAAGAGCAGTCAACGGAAGACACGCTGTTTCGCTGCGAGCACATCCTCGCCGTCAAACATTCGCTGCTCGCACGGAATACGGAAGCTGTGACGAAGCAGCAACCGCAGACGCCGGCCGCACGCGCGGCGGCGACCAAACCGGCGGAGAAGACGCCGGCAGACACTAACTCGACCGCATCCGAGAAGCGCGCTGCGCCGCAAGTTGGAAGCCAACAGGCCGAGACCACTTTGGCGACGACGCGTTTCGGACGGGAGCAGAACGAACCGAAGACGACGGACGCAGGCGACGAGACAGCCGCCAACGCGTTCGCCCCGCCGGTGAGTTCGCTTGCGGATCACAAACAGGAAGAGGAGCAAGAAGAAATGAGTAACAGAAAAGCCACCGCCATGATCGAGCCGGCAGAAGATGAACTGGAATTCGTCACCGCGGAAGAACACGCACAAGCTTTGGGCGCGCCGGTCGTGCCGCTCGCTTTCACGAACACGCTGCGCACCCTGCGCCAGCCGATTGATCCGAAGTTCATCAAGACGCGCGAGGGTTGGCGCGACCGGAACGGCAACACGCACATGGTCGAATACGTCGAGTGGCACACGGTCGCAGACCTGCTCGACCGCGTCGCGCCCAGCTGGTCGCACTCGGTTCGCGGCATCGTCCAGATCGGCGACATGGTTGCCGTCACCGCCGCCATCTCGATTGACGGCGTGACGCGCGAAGGCGTCGGCACGGGCACGGCCGACAACGAGACGGGCATCAAGAAGGCCGAGCACGACGCGTTGAAGCGCGCGGCCATCAAGTTCGGCATCGGGCGCGAGTTGTACCAGCGCGAGTCGGAAGTGATCGAGCAGACGGGTTCGGCTCCGCAGAACGAGTTTCCGCGCGACCCGCTGGCGAAGTCCATGGGCGACCTCGTCACGCCGAAGCAACTCGGCATGATCCGCGCGCTCGCACGCGAAGCGGGCGTGGATGTCGAAGAGGAGTGCCAGCAGGTGCTTCGCTGCCGCACGGAAGAGTTGTCGAAGAAGGCCGCCTCGTCCTTCATTGACCACCTGAAGAACTTGCAGGGCGGCGAGCAGCAACAGCCGATGCGTCGCGCGAGCTAAACGCTGTATCCAAGGGGAGCACGTTTCGCGGCGAGGCGGCGGCGACTGAAAAGTCAAACCTGCCTCGCGCGCGAAGGCTCCGGGAAGTAAGAGGTGAAAGATGATGCAGACAGAAGAATTGGTTCAGGAACAGCCCTTGACGTTTGAACTCGAATACGCCGACGCGAATCAGGCGGGCGTCGTCGAGCACGAGACGGAAGAGACGACCGGGGGGCGCGAAGATCACGAAGAGTCGCGCACGAAGAAGGAGCAGATTCTCGCGCTCTACGAAGCGGGCACGACGGACATCGCGCAGATCGTCCGGCAGGTG
>DASYMM010000299.1:0-9298 GCA_036009085.1 Pyrinomonadaceae bacterium
TGAGTTGCGCGACGAGTGGCGCGAGCGCGGTGCGTTCGGAGACGGGCGCGGCGAACTTTCGATGGGCATGAGCCACGACTACGAAGTGGCGATTGAAGAGGGCGCGACGATGGTGCGCATCGGCACGGCGATCTTCGGCGCGCGGCCTGCGCGCTAAGGCGTCTCGTTTCGGGCGCGAAAGCGGTTATTGATAAACATTATGGACAGCTTCTTTCCCGTACTTATACGTGTAATTGACCTCGCGATTGTCGGCGTGATCGTGGCGGCGATAGTTTTGATGCTGCTGCGTCTGGCGTTGAATTATGCCGACCTGAACCCGTTCAGCCGTCCCGTGCTGATGGTGCGCGGCGTAACCGACCCGTTCATCAATCCGGTGCGCCGGTCGCTGCTAAACTTCGGCTTCTCGCCGAACATGGCTCCGCTCGTCACGATTCTGATCATCATCCTCGTCGGCTGGCTGGCGATGCGTCTGTCGGGCGACGTGATCGGCACGATTTACGGAATGCTGTTATACGCGCGTGCGGGGAAGCCGATTGCGGCTCTCGGCGCGCTGCTCTACGGTTTCCTGGGTGTCTATTCGATGCTGATCCTGATCCGCATCATCTTCTCTTGGGGCATGGTGGGCTTGCGTAACCGGGTGATGCGATTTCTCGTCTGGGCGACCGACCCGCTCCTCGTTCCCCTACGCCGCATCATCCCCCCGCTCGGCGTCTTCGACATCTCCCCCCTCGTCGCCTTCCTCATCATCTGGCTCTTTCAAGCCGCCATCGCCGGAACGCTCATGCGCACTTGATTCATCCAGACATTTCGGATGCTTGGCAGCGGTGCGTTTTTCGATATTCGTCAGCGTGATGAAGTACCCTGCAATTTGCTCGTATTCCGCATTGATTGAGTAATACAACAGTGAGCAGGCCGACGCGGCGAGAAGGACACAAATCGCAACCAGCAGAAACCATGATGGCGTTTGGTTTTTCGAGACCACGTAGCCGGCTAACAGCAGCGGGGGTAATATTCCACGCGCGAGCCGCTGGAGACCTTCATGATAGATGTGGTTGGAGTGCATCCTTTCGACATTCTTGCTAAACACAAAAACACTCATTAAGTGGACTAGCGATTGGAGCTTCTCCTCATAATCAATGGGTAAATTAGAGGCCGTGATGCCGAATTGCTTATTGACTAACTCCGCCAGATCGAAACCTCTTGCCGCATACTTCTCAAAAATACGTCGGCGTATATTCCTCGACATTACTCGCCGCTGGAGTAGGAAAAGCGGAAAATTAGTGAGAATCCCGACCGGATAAGAAACGGCCAGCAACAGCAGGGCGGATGCCGTCTCTCCCGTAGGTAAGCTTAGAGGTGGCTTCGGCACTGCCCCGTCCGGCAAGATAAAGAGTAATAGAAGCGTTGTGGCGAGGCCGGGAACAAGAAACTCTATCAGAACTGTAAATTGCATTGCTCTATCCTCTGGTGCAAAGGGACATAGCCATCGCGAGCCCGGCTACTGATTAAACTATGGCGCGCAGTATAACACTCCGAATAGCGCGTTAAACTGAGGCTCGCCATTTAATAGCATTATTGAGTGGGAAAAGATTTCATGTTGCGATACACGGAGAAGGGCGGCGCGCTGACGTTCGCCGTGCGAGTTGTGCCGCGCGCCTCGCGGAGCGAGGTCGTGGGCGAGCACGACGGGGCGTTGCGTGTGCGCGTGGCTGCGCCGCCGGTCGAAGGCGTAGCGAATGAGGAACTCGTGCGGACGTTGGCACGCGCGCTCGGCGTGCCGACGCGCGCCGTCGAGATCACGAGCGGGCAGGCGTCGAAGTCGAAACTCGTGCGCGTCGTGGGTGCGGAGCGTGAGCGGTTGTTGGGTTTAGTGAGTGGCAGCGAAGACTAGACAGGAAGGTCTTGAAACTAACCTCTGACCTCTAGCCTCTGCTGTTGAGCCGGTTGCGGCGCGTAAAAAACGCGTGATATAGTCGGGCTCCGCTTCAAGATTAAACAAGACGCACAAGGAACTCTTTAAAAATGTCTGGACATTCCAAGTGGCATACCATCAAGCACAAGAAGGGCGCGCTCGATGCCAAGCGCGGCAAACTTTTTACCAAGCTCATTAAAGAACTCACCGTCGCCGCGCGCACGGGCGGCGGCGACCCCGAAGCCAACGCGCGCCTGCGCAAGGCCGTCTCCGACGCCAAGGCCGGGAACATGCCGAACGACACCATCGCGCGCGCCATCCGTCGCGGCACGGGCGAGGAAGAAGGCGTGAACTACGACGAGATCACTTATGAAGGCATCGGCCCCGGCGGCGTCGCCATCATGATCGAGGCGATGACGGATAACCGCAATCGCACGGTGGCGGAAATCCGACATGCCTTCTCGAAGAACGGCGGCGCGCTCGGCGTGTCCGGCTCGCAGGCGTGGAACTTCGAGAAGAAGGGCTACATCGTCGTGGAGAAGGCGGCGAAGAGTGAAGACGAGTTGTTTGAGATCGTGACGGAAGCGGGCGCGGAGGATTTGCGCGACGACGAAGACAACTTCGAGATCATCACCGCGCCGGAGAATTTCGAGGCCGTGCACGAGGCTTTGAAGAAGGCCGGGGTCGAGCCGCAGGCCGCCGATGTCGAGATGATTCCGAAGTCTTACGTCAAACTCGAAGGCGCGGACGCGCGTTCGATGCTCAAGTTGATGGAGACGCTCGAAGACCACGACGACGTGCAGAAAGTCTCCGCCAACTTCGACATTGACGAGGCCGAGATGGCGAACGCCTAAAGCATTTTCTCGCCTGAGACGAAAGCAGCCCGCGATAGTTAATAGCTATCGCGGGCTGTTAAAATGAGTGCGTACTCCCGAAGCGCGACATTCCTGTCCGAGCAGTTGAGAGAGTTATTTTCTGAGGCCGCATGAAACGCTGTCCGACATGCCAGCAGACCTACGCGGACGAGACGCTGAAGTTTTGTCGCCAAGATGGCGCGGCGCTCGTCGGCGACTCGTCGCCGCGCCTCGCCGCCTCGGAGTCTCAGGCGACGCGCCTTAAGTTGCCATCCCCGGCAGACGTTGATCTCACGCCGACAACAATCTTCCCCAATGGCGCGGCGCAAGGTGGCGAAAGCGCGTCCACGTCTGCGTTGCTCACAGTGCCGCTCGCGCGCAAGCGTCGCTCCTTGAAGTCGAAGGTCATAGATTCGCTGGCCGTGCTGCCGCTTGCCAACGCGAGCACCGAGCCGCAGATGGAATATCTCTCGGACGGCATCACGGAGAGCATCATCAACAGCCTGTCGCAGCTTCCCAAGTTGCGCGTCGTGCCGCGCAGCACGGTCTTTCGTTACAAGGGAAGCGAAGTTGACCCGCAGGAGATCGGTCGCGCGCTCGGCGTGCGCGCGGTGCTGACGGGAAGGGTCTTGCAACTCGAAGAGTTGCTCGTCGTCAAGACCGAATTGATTGACGTGGAGCAGGAGTCGCAGTTGTGGGGCGAACAGTACCGGCGCAGGCCGGGCGACATCTTTGCGATTCAGGAAGAGATCGCGCAGGAGATCAGCGAGAAGTTGCGCCTGCGCCTGAGCGGCGAGGAGCGCAAGCGGCTCGCACGGCGCGCAACCGAAAGCGCGGAGGCGTACCACTTCTATCTCAAGGGACGCTACTACACGAACAAGCGCACGACCGATTGGATTCACAAAGGCATCGAACACTTTCAACTCGCAATTGCGCGCGACGCGAAATACGCGCACGCCTACGCGGGCTTGGCCGACGCCTACGCCTTTCTCGCTTCGTCGACGGGCGAGAGCGCGCCCGGCGAGTGGTATCCGAAAGCGAAAGCGGCGGCCTTGAAGGCTCTGGAACTCGACGACGCGCTCGCCGAGGCTCACACCTCGCTCGGATTCTTCCGCCTGCTCTACGATTGGGATTTCGACGCGGCGGGGCGCGAGTTCAAACGCGGCGTCGAACTCAACCCGGCGAACGCCAACGCGCACGACGGCCAGAGTTTCTATTTCAAAGCGACGGGGCAGCACGAGAAAGCCATCCGCGCCTGTCTCCACGCGCAGCGCGTTGACCCGCTCTCGCTCTTCGCCAACGTGAGTCTCGGCTGGGCTTATTACTTCGCGCGCCAGTATGAACGCGCCGCCGAACAGGACCGGAAGGCTCTTGAAATGGACCCGCAGTTCGCCTTCGCACACTGGAACCTCGGCATGGTTTACGCGCAGCAGCACAAAACCGTCGAAGCCGCCGCCGCCTTCCAAGCGGCGCATACGCACTCCGGCGGCGGGCTGACCTTCAAAGCGCATCTCGGCTACGCCCTCGCCCTCGCGGGACGACGCGCGGAAGCGGAAGAGTTCATCGCCGAGTTGAAAGAACTGGCACAGGCGCGTTACGTTTCGTCCTACTACTTCGCGATGATTCATCTGGGCTTGGGCGAAACGGACGAGGCGTTCGCCTGTCTCGAACGCGCTTACGAAGAACGCTCCGGCTTCATGGCTTTCATCAAGGTCGAACCCATGCTCGACCCCTTGCGCCCCGACCCGCGCTTCGCCGATCTCGAACATCGCATCGGATTAACTCACTGAACCTCAAACACAACTTCTTCTTTCACCTCTAGCCCCCCGAAATGTTTTGCCACAAACCCGCATAAACATTTAGAAAGCAGAGTTCCGAAGTCCGTTAACTTTTGGCAATTCACGGGAAGAGATAGCGATGTCGGGTGCGAAATTGAGCCGCTGCTCGCGGAAAATTAAAATTGTCAGTAGGAAACGTTGGTGGTAAAGTGCTCGGGCTGAACCGGCATTGCGCTTTTCTGCGCGGCGCGCGCACGCCTTTCCTGAGTGGCGTCCGGCGCGTTCACTTCAACCGCACATCGAACACGGGAAACCCCGGCGGCTGTTCATCCACCCGAACGAAGTCTCGCCTTTGTGAGACGCCTGCCGTTCTTCATTCACGCAAAGGAGCCAGTCATGGCGCGACGTAGAAATAAGCCACTGTTAGGCGAAGACTTCCGCAAGTTTCAACCCAAGCTGCGCATGTTCGCCAACTGCGACTCGACCGTCAACACGCTCAGAGCCGAGCAATCATCCTGCATCGCCACCCACGAAGAAACTGCGAAGAAAGTGCCTCTCACGCGCGGTTCCGACGCCGTGCCGATGTCGAGAAACAAAATAGGCAAGACGCAGAAAGGGTCGCTCAAGCGTATCCCGCACGATATTTACGCCAGCGTCTTTATCGAAACGCTCGACGCCTCCGACAGGCGAAAGTTGAAGTCAAAGACCGAGTCGGAACTCTCCAAACACGTGCGCGGGCAAAAGGGAAATCTCGTCACCGCGCGCGTTCCCTTGAGCCAACTTAAAAAGATCGCTGAGGACGAAAGCGTGCTGCACGTCGAACTCGGCGAACCGCTCGCCACGCCGAACCCCGTCGTCTCAACGGATCAGGTGGGCGCGCCCGTCTCCGCCATAACCAGATTGAAACTAGACGAACTCTCCGGCATCCACCGCGAAGGCGAGGGCGTGCTCATCGGCATCATAGACGTGCAGGGATTCGACTTCTCGCATCCTGATTTTCTCGACGAAAAAGGAAAGACGCGCTTCAAGGCCATCTGGGATCAAGGCGCACCGGCAGGGAGTTCGCGCCCGAGTCCGGGCGGCTCGCGGCAGTTCGGCTACGGCGCGGAGTTTATCCAAAAGCACTTGAACGCGGCCATCGCTAACGCGAAGCGACTAGGGCTGCCGGCCTACGAACTCGAACGCCAGACGCAGACCGTGACCGGCTCGCACGGCACGCACGTAGCGAGCATCGCGGCGGGCAATCGCGGCCTCTGCCCGAAGGCGATGATCGCGGGCGTGCTCGTTTCGCTCCCCAAGGAAGACTTGGACGCGCGCAGTTCCTTCTACGATTCGACGCGCATCGTTGACGCCGTTGACTACCTCATCAAACTCGCGGGCGAAATCTCCGGCGACCCGCTCAGACCCGTGCCCCTCTCGATCAACGTGAGCCTCGGCACGAACGGCCACGCGCACGACGGGTCGAGCGCGGCCTCGCGTTGGATAGACTCTGCGATGTCCGTCCCCGGTCGCTGCATCACGGTGGCGGCAGGGAACGCCGGGCAGGAAGTCGCGCAGTTTGACGGCGACAGCGGCTACGTGATGGGACGCATCCACACGAGCGGGCGGATTCCCGCGCGCGGCCTCGTCAAAGACATCGAGTGGATCGTCGTCGGCAACGGGCTGATGGATCTGTCAGAGAACGAACTGGAAATCTGGTACAGCCCGCAGGATCGTTTCTCCGTCTCTCTGCGCCCGCCCGACACGAAGGATGCGAGCGGGCGCATCGTGTCGCAGGATTGGATCGGCCCCATCGCGCCGCAGGAGTACGTCGAGAATCGTCAACTCCGCGACGGTACTTTCATCAGCATCTATAACGAACTCTATCACCCGGCCAACGGAGCCAACTACATCTCGCTCTACCTCGCGCCGTTTCTCTCGGGCGCGGGCACGGTCGGCATCGCGGCCGGCCGCTGGATGGTGCGCTTGCAGGGACACGAGGTGCGCGACGGTCGCTACCACGGCTGGATCGAGCGCGACGACCCGACGCCGCTCGGACGCGTGGGCGACAAAGCGGCTTGGCGGTTTCCCTCCTTCTTCTCGACCGAGTCGAA
This sequence comes from Pyrinomonadaceae bacterium, assembly GCA_036009085.1. Lineage (GTDB taxonomy): Bacteria > Acidobacteriota > Blastocatellia > Pyrinomonadales > Pyrinomonadaceae > JAIVJZ01. The sequence goes on from DASYMM010000299.1 coordinate 6,638, forward strand.
CGTGGACGACTCTTCGGTCAGTTCGCTGGCCTGTGGCAATCGCGTCATCTCGGTCGCCAATCTGGACGAGACTTTCGAGCGCATCAACATCACCAGCAGCCAAGGACCGACGCGCGACAACCGCAACAAGCCGGATACCGCCGCGCCCGGCACGCGCATCATCGCCGCCAAAGGCTTCGCCGGAGAGAAAGATTCGTGGGTGGCGATGTCCGGCACGAGCATGGCAAGCCCGTTCGTGGCGGGCGTGTCCGGGTTGATGCTCGCGGCGCAACCGAAACTGACGGCGGCGCAGATCGAAGGCATCATCATCCGCACCGCGCGCCCGCTGCCCGGCGGCAATTTCACCTGGCACAACGGCGCGGGCTTCGGGCAGATCGATCCGAAAGCCTGCATCGAAGAAGCGGCGGCGATTAACCAGAGGAAAGATAGAACTGACGAAAAGAAAGATAAAACTAACGATAAGAAGGATAAAACCAAATGAAGCTCACCGTCTTTCAGTCTGACAAGGGAGATTGCCTGCTGCTCGAAGGCGACGCCGGAGGGCGCATACTCGCCGACGGCGGCATGCGCGATTCTTACACCGAACACGTCGCGCCCGCGCTCGGCAAACTGCAAAAGAAGAAAGAGACGATTGACGTGGTCTATGTCTCGCACATTGATCAGGATCACATTTCGGGCGTTCTTCAGATGATGGACGACGAAGTTGAATGGCGCATCCACGATTACCAGCTCAAGCACGGCAATCCGACTCACAAGCCGCCGACCTCGCCGCGCCCGCCGAAGGTGAAGCACATCTGGCACAACGCCTTCCACGATCAACTCGAAAAAAACGTGGGCGATGTGGGCGACATGCTGGCGGCCTCCGCAGCGATCCTTTCGGGGTCGGAGATCGGCGAAATCAAAGAACTCGCCTCGCAGCAGGCCGAACTCGTGACGAGCATCTCCGAAGCGCTCCAACTCTCGCGCCGCGTCAGCCCCGAACAACTCGGCATCAAACTCAACCACCCCGCAGGGGGAAAGTTGATCATGGTGCGCGACAAACCGGGCGCGCCGATCAAATTCGGCGGCATGAAAATTCGGGTCATCGGGCCGTTTGACGAAGACCTCAAGGAACTGCGGAAGGAATGGAACGAGTGGCTCAAGAAGAACAAGGATAAGGTGAAGAAAATTCAGGCGAGCGCGGCGACGGATGCAAGCGCGTTTTCCGTGCGCGAGATCGGCGATCTCATCGAGCCGAAACTCGCACAGGCGCAGGCGCTCGAAAAAGACCTCGCAACAGACATCGAGTTTGATAAGAAGAAGAAACTCGGCGTGCGTAAGAAAGTGACCACGCCGAACCTCGCTTCGCTGATGCTCTACGTCGAGGAGGGCAAAAAGACTCTGCTCCTGACCGGCGACGGACACTGGGAAGACATCATCAAGGGTTTGGAACGCCTCGGCAAGTTAGACCCCGCGGATAAAACAAGCGCCATCCACGTCAACGTGCTCAAAGTCCAGCACCACGGCAGCGAGCATAATGTAAACCTCGAATTTTGCCAGAGGGTGATCGCCGATCACTATATCTTCTGCGGCAACGGCGAGCATGAGAATCCAGACCTTGAGGTGCTCAAGGCCGTCGCCGCCTCGCGCATTGGCGGCGCCACTCAAGTCAGCCCAAACGCACAGGCCGGACGCCCCTTCAAGTTCTGGTTCAACAGCAGCCGCGCCGTGACGACGAAGAAAGAGGCGAAGGAGCACATGTCGAAGGTGCAAAAACTCATCCGTCAATTGGAGAAGCAGAGCGGCGGGCGTCTGTCGTCGCAGTTCCTCGAAGCCGGGTCGAGTTTCGTCCTCAAGGTCTGAAAAAATCGGGTCTGATGCGCGCGGGCAAAATGTTGTATAAAGGCGCATGCGTGTTTTAGGGATAGACCCCGGCAGCGAGACGACTGGTTGGGGCATTGTCGAAGGCGATGCGCGAACTTATCGCGCCGTTGAGTACGGGGCGATCAAGGCCAACCCGCGCGAGCGTTTCGCGGCGCGCCTGTTGAAGATCAGCGACGGGGTGGAGGCGTTGCTCGCGCGCTTCCGCCCCGACGTGTGTTCGGTGGAAGAAGCGTTCTTCGCCGTGAACGTCAAGACCGCGCTGAAACTCGGACAGGTGCGCGGCGTGATCCTCGTGGCGGCGGAGCGCGCGGGCGTGGAGATCGCGGAATACGCGCCGCGCCTCGTCAAGCAGACGGTGGTTGGCTACGGAGCCGCCGAAAAACATCAGGTGCAGGAGATGGTGCGCGTGCTGCTCGGCCTGGCGAGCATCCCGCAGCCGCACGACGCCAGCGACGCGCTCGCGCTCGCCATCTGCCATTTTCATCACGGCGGGCTTGCCGCGCGCACGAAACCCACCGCCGCGCGCAGCACGCTCGACGCGCTCTTAGCCGCAAACCCGCGCCGCCGCGCTCCACGCTGAAGCGCAACCTGCGACGCCGCCTCCGGTTTTGCTTTTCTTCAGCTTCCACGAAGCGAAAGGAGAGCGATCCAACATGTCTCAATTCTCAGTCAACCGCAAACAAAGTTCTGTCTGCCAACTCGCTAACCTAAGACTGACTGACTTAACCGCCAAGACACGAAGACACGAAGTTAATACCTTAAGTTTTCTTCGCGCCTTCGTGCCTTTGTGTTTAGTTT
>DASYMM010000300.1:0-3604 GCA_036009085.1 Pyrinomonadaceae bacterium
GTCGAGAGCCACGCGGGTTCCGCCATCGTTTAGAGCGACGGGTGGCATGGCGGGCGGCGCATTCGTCCTGCCCGGCGAGACTACACCGGAAGGCGAACGCGGGGGAGTTGAAAGCGTCGTGGCTGTTGCGGCGCGGTTCGAGTTGTCGTCGGACGATGCGGAAACTGTTGCTGTTGAAGACGGCGACGGGGAAGGAAGATTTTCGCGCGGCGACGCGACCTCCGGCGCGGGCGTCGGATACGTCTCAGGTTTCGCGCGCGCCAATTCTCCGCGATCCTTCAACGCGCCGTTGTCACGCATCGCCAGCCATGAGCCGAGAAGCGCGAGGAGGACGAGCGCGGCGGCGGCAAGGGTTGCTGGCAGAGGCAACTTGAAGGAGCCGAGAAGCGCGACGAAGCGTTGCCACGCGGAAGTGATGTCGGGGTCGGCGTTTACGCCGACGGTAGGCTTTAAGTCTGTTGAATTTGCGCCTGCGGCAATCTCTCCATAATTCCGCAGGTCGGCCAGGTCAGCCGCGCAGTCTCCGCAAGATGAAAGATGGCTGTCGGCGATCTCGCGTTCGACCGCGTCGAGTTTGTCGTCAACGTAGAGAGCTAATTGTTCGTATGGCAGATGAAATTCCGCTTCGGGCGTACCGGGAGCGGCGGCTTGCGTCATCTGACGGCGCAAGCTCAGGACGGCGGTGTCCGCTCCGACAGCCGCCTCCAACCGTGCGCGACACTCCGCACAGACGACGACATGATCCTGCGCGGCGAGAACCTCCGCGACGGAAGATCGCCCCGCGCGATAATGTTCGATTGCTTCGCCCGTCAGGTGCTCTGTCACACTCATTGCTCTCTATTTGTTCAACGGCGACCGTCGGCTCACCGTCTCCTCGCGAAAATAATCTGTTGTTGGTAGCGACACTTTTCCCGCCGGTTATCTAGAGGCAATTTCACAAGCGATATTACCATCCGATTCCTTTAATTTTGCCGGGCATGGCGTTCCTCTCCGCACGTGTTTAAGCGACCTTGACGCGGCGTGCGAGGCGTTCGCGCGCCGATTTGCGTAGGTTGATAACTTGCTGGCGCGTCAGACCGAGATGAACGGCGATTCGATTGTCGTCGAGCGGTAATTCCTTCCACAGTTCCGCGAATGCTCGCGGCTCAAGGTTTAACGACGCGGCCAATGCCTCCCGCGTTGTGACCCCGACGATGATCCAGAGATCGACGATGCCGCGCCCGCCTTCGTCGCGGAGATTCAAGAGCAGAGCGGCGCGCTGGCGCGGCGGCAACTCGGTAATTTCGTCCCAGAGCCGCTTGAGGTAGATGCGATTTTCAAGCTCGACGGTGACAGCCGGATGATGAACGGAGACCTGTGCGGCCACGCCGCCGTTGCTGCCGCCCTCACCGTTGTCTCGTCCGGCGTCGAGTTCACACGCCTCATCCGTCACGTTCCACCAGTCGGCCACAATGCCGGTCAACAGGTCGAGTTCGACGGGAACGTTAGTCCATTCAAAGATCGCGCTCAATAGTTCGTAGGCGTGCTTCCGCTCGTGCCAGTCCTGACGATTTTTCGCGTCATGAGCAAAAGCGCGCGGGTCTTCGCGCAACTGTTGGAGGCAACCTAACATGGACGCATTCGCGCCGCCCGCCTCAGTCGTTATTCCATGTCGCGCGTCCGGTTGCCAGCGCGCAAAGCCGCCGACCCATAAACCGTCTTTCGTTTGCCAGAGAGCGAAGCCGTCGCGGTGTGTGAGCAGATAACGCAGGCCGTTCTTGAGGCGGCGGCGTTGTGGATACAGGCGGCTGATGTGTCGGTCGTAAGCGTTGTAGGTGGTGACGGCGACGTAAGCGTTGAAGTCTGCGATGGGGCGCGTCTGGTAATCCGTGCGAAAGTTTCGCAAGCGCACGACGAGTTGCAGCATCACCTCGCCGTGGATGTCCTCGTCCTTCGCGTATTCATCTACGCGCTGTGACGCGCGGCGCGCGCCCCCCGACTTATACCTGATGATGCGCGTCACGCACGGTTCGGCATGCTCCGTGAGCAGGCGCGATAATTGACGCTCGGCCTCCACCTCATCCGAAGCGTTAACAAAAGGCAACAACAGATCGTCCACCCGTGTAGTTTCCATCCGACCAGCCCGCGTAGAGTTTGCCCGGAGATAGCGAGCGGAAACCGAGCCTCCACCCTATCGAGACTCATCAATCAACGTGACGGCGCAGCATCGGCCTGAGGCTCGGCAGCCTGATTCAAGATGAGCTATTAAGTCGTGTAGCTTTATCTCAACCGATGAGAGCAAAGATGACGGCAGCGGCAATACTATAACTGACGCCCCTCCCAAAGTCAGACTTTTCTCTCGTCTCGTGCTGTTCTTCCGCCGGGTGAAAAATATTTTATCCGGCGTAGTAATAATCTCGCCCGCCCCACCTCATCTCCTGCGTAGAACTGATAACGCCGTCTCACCGGAGCGACGCGACAGTCGCTCAGCGAAACGCGATTCGGTGAAAGACGAGTTGTTAACTTTGATAACCGAGGCCACACCTCACGTAAGGAGCAACTATCATGACACGGACGCGCCTGAGGAAGGGTGGATGCACGTCGCGGCAACCTACGACGGCGCGATTCTGCGTGTCAATGTCAATGGCGTCGAACGTGGGCGCAGAAGTTATTCCGGGGGCATCAACACGGCAACCTCGGATGTCAACATCGGAAGGTCGGCGGCTCTCGGCGGGGCTTCATATTCTGGATTCATTGATGAAGTGAGCATCTACAATCGCGCATTATCCGAGACGGAGATCAACGCCATCTACCAAGCCGACACCGCAGGGAAATGCCGCTACTCCGTGAGCGGCCAGTTGATAGACGAGTGCGGAACTGCCATGCCGGATATCACGGTTGAAGTGCAGCCGCCCGGCGGCACATTCTCGCGCTCGACCATGACCGACGAGCGAGGCAACTATACTCTTGGCGACCTGCCCGCTGGCGGCAGTTACACCGTCACGCCTCAATTGCCCGCAGGCACTATCGGAAGATTCATCCCGCCCGACAGCACCTTCATTAATCTGAGCGCAAATCAAACGGCGATTTTCTACTATCGCTCGATGCTGCCGAACACCTGTCGGCACCTCGTCGAATATGTCAGCGATATGAAGTGGGCTTCTGAGATTAATGCCTACGGGACGGTTCATCGAGATACGAGTTGCAATGTAGGTGACAGCGAGCCCGGCAACCCCATCACGCTGGGCGGCGTCGTCTACCGCAAAGGGCTGGGCGCGCACATGTATTCCGAAGTGGTCGTGAACCTGCGCGGCCTGTATTCGTCATTCGTCTCCGATGTCGGCATTGATGACGAAGTCGGGGCTAACGGCGCGGTGATTTTCAAGGTCGTCGCGGATGGGGTGGAACTCTACAACAGCGGGGCGATGACGGGCGATTCTGCCACCCAATCAATCAATGTGGACGTCACGGGCAGGGAGCAAATCCACCTCATAGTAGCCGACGCCAACAACGACGATAGATGGGACCATGCCGACTGGGCGAACGCACGTCTGGTGCGTTGAGTCACCGTGTCGCCTGTCGCGCAGGGAGATACCTGCGGGAAAATCAAGCAGACCCTGCTGTC
>DASYMM010000301.1:0-3458 GCA_036009085.1 Pyrinomonadaceae bacterium
AGCGCGGGCAACTCTTCCGGCTTCACTTCCAGAAGCGCGGTGCGGCGCGGGTCGAACGCACGCTTGCTCTCGCCGCGAATGCGCCGGAGGGCTTCTTCGCCGTCCACCGCTTCGGCTTCCCCGACGAGCCACGCGCGCGGCAAAGCCCTACGGTTGTGGAGGATGAGCGTGCTGTCTTTTTGATAAACCGGCTCCCACCATTCGGAGGATGAGAGCGTGAGCGGCGCGGCCTCCTTGCTCGCAGAGTCGTAGAGCGTCGCTTTCACCAGACTCAAGGGAACGCTCGCCGTCACATTCTCGATCTCCATCTTCTCCACGCGCGCGCGCACGCCGAGCGGCAGATAGGCTATGTAACGATGCGACGAGAAACTGCGGCTCTCGTCGCCCGGCCGCGAATCGAAGACGGTGGCGAGCTTATGTTGAATCACGGCGTGCACGTCCGCTCGTTCGTGCGCCCACTCGGCGGTGTCAATTCCGGCGCGCAAGTCTGTCTCCACCAACGCGCCGTCGCGCATGTAGAGACGCACTTTCGCGACGACCGTTCCCTGCTTCAACTCGACGGAATTCGAGAGCACTGTGACGAGCGCGAGCGTGTCGCTCTCTACCGCCGCGCCCGCGAAGCGCATGGTCTGTCCGGGCAGCAGGCTCAGGTTCGCGTCCGTCGGCGCGAAGGCGACGCCTTCAATGTAGATGCTTCCTTCAAGGTTCGGCGCGAGGTTTAAGAAGGAGACGAGGTGCGTGGTGTTGAGCAGGTCGAGGACGCGCGAATGCGCCTTGAAGAGATCGTCGTTGGGCGGGAAGCCCGCGCGCGGCGTGACGGAATCGGGGCCGACGCCGCCGAGCGCGCGGCTGTAGCGTTCAAAAATCAGCGGCTCCATCCCCGCCACGTTATGCAGCCCGTGGAGCGCGGTTAAGTTCACGCCTTCGAGGCGCGGCGCGTCTGTGAACTCTTCCGCGAAGAGGCCGATGCGCGTGTAGGCGCGATTCTGTTCGGGCGGCAAAGTCTGCAAGTAGCGCGTGACGGGCGAGACGACGGCGAAACGCTCCGCCGACAATCCCAGACCGCCCCACCAGCAAGAGATGACCCCGAACTGTTCGACGTAGCACGTCAGCCCGATAACCGCGACGAGAATCGCCGTGCGCGCGCGGCGCGACCCGTTCAACTTCAAACCGAACCAGAGGGCGACCGAGAGGAGCAGCACGAAGCAGGCTTTCCCAAACAGGTATGAAGACTCCGCGAGCGCGGTGTAGGAATTTGAACCGGGCACGGGAGGCTGGACGATTGCGCGCCACCAGAGCACGCCGACCGTTGCTGCCGCGACAAGTGCGCCGAGCGCGAAAGCGTACTCGCGCACGCGCGCGTGAGTTTCAACTTTCACATGCCGCGCCGCGACGAAACGGGCGAGCGCGTCCCAACCGTAAGCGGCGAGGATTGAGACGGCGAACGTCCATTCGAGCGCGTGGCGCGAAGGCACGCGGAAACTGTTGATGACGGGCAGGCGAAAGACCAGATGATGCAGCGGCGTGTTGATGCCGAGCATCAAGAGCCACGCGACGAGCGCGACGGCGAGCCAGAAAAACACGCGCGCGTCACCGCCTGCATCGCGACGCGCGCCCGGTCGTCGTCGCCACTGTCGGAGCGCGGCGACGCAGGCGAGGCACGCCAGCAGGAATGCGATGGGCGACACGTAGGTCGTCACGTCAATGTAATGATAGAGCGGCGCGACGAGCGAACGCGCGGCGTGCATGAACGCGAAAGAGCCTTCGCCGAGCCGCTCGTAGCTGAGCGCGACGCGTGTGCTGCGACGCGCGGCGCGCATCGTCTCCAAGATTTGAAACGCGGCCACGCACGCGGCGAGTCCGAGCGCGCCGGTTGAGACGAACAGAGGCCGCCACCTGTCAAACTCGAACCAACCGCGACGCTTCCGCCTGTCGCCGTCGTCGCTCGCCGCGTCGTCGCTGCCGGGGCGAAGGCGAAAGAGCGAGAGGAAGAGGCCGTAGGCGACGATGAGCGTTCCGGCATAGACGAAGCTCTGGCCGTGTCCGTTCAGGACGGACATCGAGTAGGCGGCGGTCGCGCCGACGAGGCAGGAGGCGAATCGCCCACGCCCGCCGGGACGCGCGCGGTCAACTGCGATGAGGACGAGCGGCAGCCAGAGCATGCTGTTCGTGAGCATGCCGCTGTTGGAGATGCCGCTGCACATCATGCCGCCGTAGCCGAAAGAGAGTCCGGCGAGGAGCGCGGCGAGACGGCTGCGCCCCAGTTCGCGCGCGTAGGCGTAGGTGAACATGGGCGAGAGCAGGAAGGGCGCGAGCACGTAGATTTGCTCAGCCCAGTGGCCGGGGAGGAAGAGGTAGCCCCACGTGAGCGGGTAGCCGAAGGCGAGTTGCGCCATCGCGAGGAGCGGGTAACCGGACAGGACGTGCGGCGTCCAGAGCGGCAGTTGCCCGCTCCTGATCATCTCCCAGGCCACCGTGCGCAGCGGGTAGGAATAGAAATAGGCGTCGCCCGCGATGAGAAATTTCCCGCCAAAGACGGCCTGCGGGAAAAACAGCACGAAAAACAGGGAGACGAACGCGAGCGTCGCCACATCCGCGCGACGCCGACGCCAACGCTCTCTCCATCCGAATCTGCTCACACGCACGCCGATTGTCGTCTCGCTTCTCTCTTCAATTTTGGAGTTTCGAGCGGCCGGCGTCCGTCCCGTCTAAACGCTTTGCGGGCAACGCCTTTCCCCCTGTCAGGCATCTTTAGTTGCGTCCCTCGCAAGGCTTTGAGCCGTCGCGGAAACTTGATTTTCCGGCGCGCGCGGCCTCCAAAGAGCGCGCGGGTTCAATATCGTTGACAAACGCTCTGAGGGCAAGCTACGATAACAGTTGTTGGGCTGTGCTCGCGAGTGTTTCACTCGGCCAGGCGCGGCAAGAGCGTTCGAGTAGCCCCGGCTCTCCCACAGGAATCCTTAAGCTACAGAAAAACCGTCCCACCGTCTATAGAGTACCGGGAGTAACAAACATGCGTAGATTCGTCGTTGCCTTATTTTTAACCAGCCTGTGCGCCTCTTTTGCGCTCGCGCAAACGCAGAGCGCGCCGACGCTCAGAGTCGTCACCGAAGACCCTTCGCTGCCCTCTGAACTGTTCTACGGCGACGTGCGCGTCAAGCCCATCCGGCTCCGTCCGGGCACGAACACGCGCATCACGATTGACGACAGCGACTTTTTCGTCCAGCAGCAGTACATAGATTTTCTGAGCCGCTTCCCCGAAGCCGACGGCTTCGCCGCCTGGATGAAAGTCCTCGACTCCTGCAACGGCGACCCCAACTGCCTGCACGGCGTCAACGGCAAGCGCGTGCTCGTCTCGCAAAGTTTCTTCCAGTCAACCGAGTTTCAAATCAAGGGCGGCGGCGTCTATCGCTACTATAAAGCGAGTTTCAACCGCCTGCCGACCTACGCCGAAATGG
>DASYMM010000302.1:0-5624 GCA_036009085.1 Pyrinomonadaceae bacterium
CCCATCGCCGCGTCCGTCGCGGCGACGCAACGCTTCCAGCGCGGCAGTTGCTCGGTCGTGCCGCGCAGGGTCTTTTGATAAAAGTTGAAATCTTCGTCAACAAAGGCGCGCGGCAAAGCGGAGGCGAAATCGTCCACGACGCGCCAGCGCAGGTAGGTTTTCCAGTCGGCGAGCGGGGCAGAGGCGACGAGTTCGTTGGCGCGCTGGAAGAATTTCGGCTGGCCGACGTTGATGTCCGTCGTGCGCGCAAGACCGATCTCCTTGAGATAAGTTGACCAGTTGAAGTTCGGCGTGAAGGCTTGCAGGGCGGCGGGCGTCTTGCGGTTATAGACGTTGTCGGGGTTGCGACGTTCGACGCGCGGCATCCAACTCTCCGCGAGCCGACGCTCGAAATTGAAGACCGTCTGCGCGGAGGCCGACGCCTGCGCCTTCGTCTCGCCCATCAGTTCAAACATGCGCGCGATGTGCTTCAGATACTCTTCGCGGATGTGCTTCTTCTCTTCGTCGTCCTTCGTGTAGTACTCGCCTTCGGGCAAACCGAGGCCGCCCTGCCAGACTTCAAAGATCACTTCCGCGCTGTTCTTCGCGTCCTGCTTGGAGTCGGAGTTGAAGAGGGCGTTGACGCCCGCGTCGTGCAGGTGCGCGATGAGCGCGGGCAGAGAACGCGCGTCCTTCAGTTTTTCGATGCGCGCAAACTCCGGCGCGAGTGGCTTCAAGCCCGCCGCTTCGATCTTCTCCTCGGCCATGCAACTCGCGTAAAAGTCGCCGACCTTCTGTTCGCTCGAATTCTTCGCGGCTTTCGTGTTTTTGGCCGCGGCTTCCAGAATTTCGTGCAGCACGTCGCGGTTCTTCTCGCCAAGCACGCTGTCCACGCCCCACGAAGAGTACGCGCCGGGGATCGGGTTGGACGCGAGCCAGCCGCCCACCGCGTACTGGTAGAAATCCTGACAGGGGTTCGCACTCTTATCAATTGCCGCGAGATTGATCGCGGTTTGCGCTGAGACGAGCGACGCGCAGAGCAACAGTGTAAAGAGGGAAGCGAGCAGAGAGCGTGTGTGTGTGTGCATGTGTATAGACTCCTGAACGGGAAGATGTCTGAGCGGAGACTGATGTTGATACGAAGCGAACTGCCGCAGGGTTTCTCCGGCGCGACAAGGTGAGCGTGCGGGGTTGCAACTTGCAGGCGAGCGCGGCGTGCGGCTACACTCCTGAGCGTTCCACAACAAAGAAAATCCGGCGGCGGCAAAGTTGCGCCAAACGAGCGAGAGGATCGAGGATGAAGATTCACGAGTATCAAGGCAAAGAGTTGTTGAGAAAATACGGCGTGCCCGTCCCGCGCGGGATCGTGGCGCACACGCCCAAAGAGGCTTTCAACGCGGCGAAGGAATTGGGCACGGACATCGTCGTCGTCAAAGCGCAAATTCACGCGGGCGGGCGCGGCAAGGGCGGCGGCGTCAAACTCGCCAAGTCGCCGGAAGAGGCGCGCGACATCGCCGCGCAGATGCTCGGCATGAACTTGGTCACGCACCAGACGGGGCCGGAGGGGCGCACGGTGCGCGTGCTGCTCATCGAAGAGGGCTTGCCGATTGATAAGGAATTTTATCTCGGCATCGTGCTCGACCGCGCATCGGGGCGACCCGTCTTTATGGCGTCGCAGGCGGGCGGCATGGACATCGAAGAGGTGGCCGCGCACACGCCCGAAAAAATTCTCAAAGAGACGATTGATCCGGCCATCGGCTTCCGCCCCTTTCAAGCGCGCAAACTCGCCTTCGGCCTCGGCCTGCCCGCAGACCTGATCAATCCCGCCGCCAAGTTCATGCAATCTCTCTACGAAGCCAACGAGCAGCTGGACGCGTCGCTCATGGAGATCAACCCGTTCCTCCTGACGAAAGACAAACGCCTCATCGCGCTCGACGCCAAAGTCAACTTCGACGACAACGCGATGTTTCGTCACAAAGACTTTGCTTCCTTGCGCGATCTGAACGAAGAGGAGCCGCTCGAAATCGAAGCATCCAAGTTTGATCTCAACTACATCAAACTCGACGGGAACATCGCCTGCATGGTCAACGGCGCGGGGCTGGCGATGGCGACCATGGACATCATCAAACTCGCGGGCGGCGAACCCGCGAACTTCCTCGACGTGGGCGGCGGCGCATCGCAGGAACGCGTCGAAGCGGCCTTCAAGATTCTGCTCGCGGACGAGAACGTGCAGGCGGTGCTCATCAACATCTTCGGCGGCATCGTGCGTTGCGATATGGTGGCGCGCGGCGTGGTCGGCGCGGCGAATAATCTGGGCTTGAAGTTGCCCGTCGTCGTCCGGCTCGAAGGCACGAACGTCGAAGAAGGCCAGCGCGTGATACGCGAATCCGGCCTCAACTTCACCGTCGCCAAAGGCATGCAGGACGCCGCCGAGAAAGTCGTCGCGGCGGCGAAACAAGCCTGATGAATTGCGGAATGCGGATTGAAAGCAAAGACGCTAGCCAAACAGTTTCTCGTTTTCTAATCCGCAATCCGAAATCCGCATTCCGCAATCGAAGAACCCGTTATGCGTAGATTTCTCAACATCCTCGTCCGCGTCGTCGTCCTGCTCTGTCGCTTCGGGTTGGCGGTGATGTGGTTGTTTGCGGCGGGGGCGAAGTTGTACACGCTGGAAGAGTTCACGTTCAACATGACGAACCTCGTGCCGGAGCGTTGGGCTTTGCCGGTGACGATCATGGTGATCGCGTTTGAAGTTGTGGCCGCCGCGCTGCTCATCATCCCGCGTACGGCGCGACTCGGCGCGGTGCTGACGGCGTTGATGCTCGTCGGCTTCGCGCTCTACGGTCTTTATTACGTCTATATTTTGAAAGGCGAGCCGCTCGAATGCGGTTGCTTCGGCGGTATCATCGGCAGCCAACTCGGCGTCAAGACCGCGCTCCGAAATCTCCTGCTGCTCGTGCCCGCCGCCATCGTCATCTTCGGCTCGCGGCGGCGCGTGCGGCAATTTCAATGAACTGCGAATGATCACGCAACCCTTTGCGCCTTAAGTTCTGACTTTGCGCCTTTGCGAGAACTGTCTTTCTCGCCGGAGGCGCAAAGTTAAAGCGGAAGACGCGAAGGAAGTTTTGAAACTCGCTCCAAGTAATTATAAACGCGCGGAACTAGCCGGAGCGTCGGCGTGGAGGGTTTTTGAAGATGGTTTCTAAATTAACTATGCCGGTCTTGGCTGTGTGCCTCGCGGCGTTGGTCGTGTGCGGGGCGCAGGCGAAAGTGAGGGCGCGAAAAACCGTGCGACTGAATCAGAATTTTGTGTTGCGGGTGGGGCAGGAAGTGTTGGTCGCGGAGCAGGGGTTGAGCGTGAAATTCGTGTCCGTGCCGGAAGACTCGCGTTGCCCGACGGGCGTGAACTGCATCTGGGCGGGCAACGTGCGCGTCCAACTGCAAGTGACGAAGGCGAAGAGCAAGCCCGTCAAAGTCGAACTCAGCCTCAACCCCAGAGACTTCCCGGACGGCGAAGCCGCCGACTGCGGCAATTACAAGATCAAACTCGTCAAAGTTGATCCTTACCCCGTCGCAGACCAGCAACTCAAGCCCGGCGATTACGCGGCGACGTTGAGCATAACCAAAAAGTAGTCGCTTGCGTTCAACTTGTTATTGAAACGCAGCGCGGCGCAGTTCAATGTGGCGCAACTCAGTGCGGCTCGCGCGCAGGCAGACAGGAGAATAGATGGCGACACTTTCTTTCTGGGGCGGAGTCGGCACGGTCACCGGCTCGAAGTATTTGATTGAAGGTGCGCGCGAAGGACGCGTGCTCGTTGATTGCGGCTTGTTTCAGGGCTTCAAGGAACTGCGCGAGCGCAACTGGCAAGACCCGCCTTTCGACCCCGCGACGCTCGACGCAGTCCTCATCACGCACGCGCACATAGACCACACGGGCTACCTGCCGCGCCTCGTCGCGCTCGGCTTCAAGGGGCCGGTCTATTGTTCACGCGGCACGGCCGAACTCTTGAAGATCATGCTGCCCGATTCCGCGCGCTTGCAGGAAGAGGACGCCGCCTATCGCAACCGCCACAACCTGACGCGCCACGCGCCAGCCCTCCCGCTCTACACCGAAGACGACGCGCGCGACACGCTCAAACTCATGCGCCCGCTCCCGAACACGGGCGAGTCTACGGAAGTTGCGCCGGGCATCCGCGCGGGCTTTCGCATCGCGGGGCACATCTTGGGTTCGAGTCTCGTGCTCGTCGAAGTCGAGGGCGCGGGCACAGACGGCAAGGGGCGCAGCGTCCTGTTCTCCGGCGACCTCGGACACTACGACCAACCGATCATACGCGACCCCTCCGCGCCGCCCGCCTGCGACTACATGCTCGTCGAATCAACTTACGGCGACCGCCTGCACGACCCGGAAGACCCGAAAGTCGCGCTCGCGCGCATCATCAACGAGACGGCGGAGCGCGGCGGCGTCGTGCTCATCCCGGCCTTCGCCATCGGGCGCACGCAGGAGTTGATCTATTTCATACGCGAACTCGAAGACGAGAAACTGATCCCCGTGCTGCCCGTCCGCGTCGATTCGCCGATGGCCGCCGCTGCGACGCAAGTTTACAGCCGCCGCACGGAGGAGCAGGATGAAGAATACGCGAGCGTGCTGGCGCGCCCGCAACACCCCTTGCGCACGCACTCGATGCTGACCGCTTCATCGCGCGAAGAGTCGAAGCGTCTGAACACGGAGCGCGGGACGCGCATCATCGTCTCGGCCTCAGGGATGATGACGGGCGGGCGCGTCCTCCATCACGCGCAGCGATTTCTGCCCGACGACAAATCAACCATCATCTTCGTCGGCTATCAAGCGGCGGGAACCATCGGCAGACGGATTCTGGACGGCGCGCGCGAAGTCAGTATCTACAAGAACATGATCCCTGTGCGTTGTCGCGTCGAACGCATCGGCGGCTTCTCGGCGCACGCCGACTACGCCGAAGTCCTGCGCTGGCTCTCAGGCATGCCCGCCGCCCCGCGCCGCTCCTTCACCACGCACGGCGAACCCGATGCCGCCGCCGCGATGGCCGAACACATCCGGCAAAAATTCGGCTGGCGTGTTGACGCGCCGCAGTATGGCGATATAGTTGAACTTGAGTGAGTCGCTTGTGTGCGACGGAGTCGGATGGAGAATAGATATGCTGTCGGGCGGTTTCAAACATCTTAAAATATTGCCGCTGGCTGATAAAGAGAGAAGGAGGTTGCGGGAGTCGGCTCAGAGCGAGACAAAACTCTACACAATTCCTTTTAGCTTATCCGCACAGCCCCCGCCCGGTTGGCCTGAAATATTCAAGCTCACGTGGTATCAACTAACCAGCCATGTGCCTGTCCGCCTGGATAAGAATGTGCTGCAACTAACCTGCCCGCTCGATATTCTCCCTTCCGTTTTCGACAGCTTAAAAGCAGCGGTCGCCGCGACGAATGAAAAATACGAAGCGAAACTCCGGCAGGACGCCGACGAGCAATCCGCGACGCGCTTGCGGCAGCAGGAATCGAAGCGAACCGCCGAGCAGTCCGTTGACGCTGCCCTCGACAAACTAGACTACTCATAAAAAGTCGGAGCTGATCAGCGCGTGGCTTTGCCTTCCTTCGTGTCTCGGTGTCTTAGTGTT
>DASYMM010000303.1:0-7422 GCA_036009085.1 Pyrinomonadaceae bacterium
CTGCGACAGGTATTCAAAAACTTCGCGCGAGTTGGTGTGAAAGATATGCGGCCCGTATTTGTGCACGAGCACGCCCGCGTCGTTGTAGTGGTCGTAAGCGTTACCTGCGATGTGCGGGCGGCGGTCACAGATCAACACGCGCTTTCCAGCGACGCGTGCCAGCCGCTCGGCCAGCACGCTCCCGGCATATCCCGCCCCGACGATCAAATAATCAAACATCCTGACTTCTCTCAATCCTTCCTGTTTAGTCGGCAGCCGTCACGCTGCTGCCGGCCGTCGCCGCGCGCGCCGTCGTGGTTGCAGGCACGCTCGTTTGCTTAACCGTCGTTGCCGCAGGCTTCGACGCCTGCGCCGACGCCGCGATGGTTGCGCGCCGCGAGGCCGCGACTTCGCCGATCAACTCGGCCATCTCGCCCCACGTGCGATCCCAAGAAATCTTTGCGAGGAACTCGTCCGTGCGTGCGAGCCACGCCGCGTCGTCCGTCCGCTCGTCCATGCCGATCTCTGCGGCGGCGCGAATAAAGCTCGCCGCGTCGTCGGCGATACGCACGAGTCCGAGTTTGCCGTAAGGCCGCACCACGTCGCGGATCGAAGTGGAGACGACGGGCTTGCCCGCCGCCAGATACTCCGGCGTCTTCGTCGGGCTGATGAAACGCGTCGAGTCGTTGCGCGCAAAAAGCAGCGCGGCCACGTCCCAACCGGCGAGATAGGCGGGCAGTTCCTTGTAAGACTTGCTGCCGAGATAATGAATGTTCGCGCGACGCGGCAGAGCGTTCTCTTCAATCTTCACCACCGGCCCGATGATAACGAAGTTCCAATCGGGGCGCGCTTCCGAGATACCGTCCAGCAGTTCGATGTCGAAACGCTCGTCCACCACGCCGAAGAAGCCCATGCGCGGGTGCGGGATACCCGCTTGATCCGCGGGGTCTTCCATACGGCTGTCCCGCGCCTGCGCGAAATGCGCGCGGTCAATGCTCGACGGAAACGCATAGACGTTCTGGTGCTGATCGCGCTTCGCTTCGTAGAGACTCTGCCCGCCCGTGAAGACGAGATCGGCGCGGCGAAACAGTTCGGCTTCGCGGTCGCGCAAGAGGCGCGGCGCATTCTTGAAGGCCGAGAGTTCGTCCATGCAGTCATAGACGGTCGCAATCGGTTTCAGATGTCGCGTCCAACCCAAGGCCATCGGCGTGTAATACCAGAGCACGTAATCGCGTATGCCCTGCTCGGCAAAGAGACGATCAATCATCGCCTGCTGAATCGCTTCCACCGCGACTTCGCTCGACAAACCTTCCGGCAAATGCGGCACGACGACATACACGCCGTCTTCGCGTTGGCTCACGTCGAGACGCGAAGGCCCCTGCACGAAGATCGGTTCCTCGACAAAGAAGACGCGTCGCTGCTTCGCACAACGGCTCAACAGGTGTTGCGGCCTTTGATAGACGAAGTCCCAACGCAGGTGCGACAGGCACACGAGGTCGGCTTCAAAATTCTGCGACGGCTGCGCGCTCGGCGCGTTTGAAGTTTGCGCCGCGCGCTGTGCGTTCACGCGCGTCTGTAATGAGATGACGTTGCCGACTTCATCTTTGCCGTTCCGGCTACCCGCGCTTCTCTGCGCCGGATTCTCTCCCGCGAGTTCGAGTGGAAGATAATTTTTTTGATTGCGACTCATAATTTCTCTCGTAACCTCTTTCCGAAAAATGGCACACGACGAAATAAGACCTGTTCGTCTATGACCCTGCTTTGATCATGTCCGACTCCGTTGGAGTGACCGAACACCTTGAAGTGGAAACGTAGCCTTAGCAGTTTCTACCGGGCTTCGCAGCTTAATAGCAAGCAACGTGCCCTTACGCGCCTGGGATTATGTGAGCAGGTCAACGCATGCACGAAGAACCTGTAATTACGGGGGAAACAAACTTCTCGTGAGATTCGATGATCTCAAAGTTTAACGCGTGCATCTGTTGTTTCTTGTACCAAATACGAACGTCGAAACAATCACCGCGTTATGTTTTTTTCACCACCCTATACGTTAACTTCGATTTAAGCGCATCGTGCTAAGTGTTCACAGACGAGGCGCAACGAAGGCATCCGGCTTTTCTACAAACAAACGCGAGCGGAACAATCAACGCACAGGCTTTTCAGATAAAAGAAAGGTGAGCCGTCATCTCTGGCGTACCCACCCTTCTTAACCCTCCCATGCTCGTTAAAACTGTCGGAGTCTCAGAAACGTTAAATCAACTCCGCCATATCTCGATGAGAGTTTTAAGTCTCATCAAAATCTTTACCTCTCGTGCGCCCGGCGGCGAAAATCACCGTCTCAGTTGGGCTGACTGAACGCACTGACCGGATAGCGTCTCGCAACAATCGTCGCTTGCCGCCCTGAACCGAGCCTTGAAAGTTCTGCTGTTAGTCTGCGTTAAGTTGGACGTGATTATAGGGCGCGAGGGGAGATGGGTCTGTACGTATCCGTACCTGAAATCATTGAGAAAATGTGTTGATTTTGGCTTGAAAACTACGCTTAATTGAGATGAAAACTTCGTGCGAAGCTCACCCGCGAAATGTTTGATAACACATATTCGGCACCGGTTTGTGTACCTAAACGTACAGACAATCAATTGTTAAGATACTTACAATGCGCTCAATCTATGCGTGAAAGAGTCTACTCTTTCTTGTGGTGCGGGCGAGGGGAATAAGCCCGCACCACTTACTCCACTTAATTCCAGAAGGATTTCAGTTAGCAAACCTTCTACACGCAGTCCGAACTTCAACGTCCCATTTCTTGAAGTCCAGATCGCACGGGCAAGCTACCTCACGCGGAGGCTGAGATGAGCAAGATGAAGAGCACAAAGAGCACCATTCTCGTCGCCGAAGATAATGAAGACAATCGCTTCATTATGAAAATGCTGTTGGAGATGCGCGGCTACCGCGTCGTGACGGCGGCGAACGGGCAGGAGGCACTCGTCAACGCCGAACGCGAACACCCCGATCTGATCTTGATGGACTTGCGCATGCCCGTGCAGAACGGCCTCGCCACGACGCGCCAACTGCGCCAGCACGCCGACGCACGCTTGCGCCAACTCCCAGTCATCGCTCTCTCGGCCTACGACCCCGCGCAGCATCGCGCCGTCGCCATCGCCGCCGGTTGCAACGACTACGTCACGAAACCGATTGACTACGACGGGCTGGAGAAATTGATCGAGACATTCCTCCCCGCGCGCAATCGACCCACCATGCCGGAATCAACCATGCCGAACGAAATCCTCTCCCTGTAACTTATCCGGGGAGACAAGCGACACAATCCTTCCATCTTGATCCGGTTCGCCAAAGTCCGCCGCGTCGTACACCCGGACGATGCGTGTGCGGTTAACTTTGCGGCCGTCAACTTGGCTGCGCGCCTGTCAGTCGCAGACGATGTTGCTACACGTCTACGTCAACTCTAAATTGTTCAGGGAAATTTGCGGGAAAGAGTTATGTGCAGAATTGAATGGTCGGGGCGAGAGGATTCGAACCTCCGACCTCACGGTCCCGAACCGTGCGCTCTACCAGGCTGAGCCACGCCCCGACAAACAAACTGTGCAGGCATTCTAGGTGCAGCGTGCCGACATGTCAAACTTGCGGCGCATCGCCGATGCTTTTGAGCCGCGCCTTCTCGCGTCTCGACTTGAGATATTCAAAGAGCGGCGGCAGCAGCGACAGGGCGACGACGACGACGACGACTTTCTCGATATGATCTTCAAGCCTGATGCCGAAGGCGCGCTCGACTGCGCCACCGAGGAAATATCCGGCCAGGATCATGCTGAAGACCCACAGGAAACCGCCGACGACGTTGAACATGAAGAACTGACGGTAAGGCATCCGCGCCGCGCCCGCGACGATGGGCGCAAACGTTCTCACGATAGGAACAAATCGCGCGATGATGATCGTCTTGCCGCCGTACTTCTCGTAAAAAGCCTGCGCTTTTTCCAGATGGCTCGGTCGGAACACCAGCGACTTCTTGCGCGAAAAGATGCGCGGCCCCAGCGTGCGCCCCGAATAGTAGCCGACGGCATCGCCCACTACCGCCGCGACGAACAACAGGCCGAGCAGGAGCGAGACGCTCAGTTTGCCGCTCGCGGCGAACAGACCCGCCACGACGAGCAGCGAATCGCCCGGCAGGAAGAAGCCCATCGCCAGCCCCGTCTCTGCAAAGACGATAAAGAACAGTCCGGCGTAAGTCAGCGGCAAACCCTTGGTCGTCAAAAACTCGATGATGTTTTTGGGATTGAGGTAATCTTTAATGAGATGAAAAAATTCGTATAGCGATTCCATAAATAAGTAGTTTCAGGTTTCAGGTTTCGGGTTTCAAGTTTGAGGACTGAAGTTAGAAGTTCTTTATCTTGAACTTGAAACCTGAAACTTGAAACCCGAAACCTCTATTGCTCCGACCAACCGTAGCGACCGATGAGCGGGACGAAGGCGCACGCGCCGTGATCTTCGTGGATGAATTTGTCTTCTTGGCGAATGACGCGCACGAGGCGTTGCGCATCGCGCCGCGCGCCGACGGGCATCACGAGTCGCCCGCCCACTTTCAACTGCGCCATCAACGGTTCAGGGACATCGGGGCCGCCAGCCGCGGCGAGTATTCCGTCGTAGGGCGCGTGCGCGCTCCAGCCGAGCGTGCCGTCGAAGCATTTCACCGTGGCGTTGTAGATGTTGAGGCCGCGTATGCGCGTCTGCGCCACGCGCGCGAGTTCGCTGATGCGTTCGATGGCGAGGACGCGCCCGGCGAGTCGCGCCAAGACCGCCGTTTGATAACCGGAGCCTGCGCCGATCTCCAAGACGGAACTCTGGCTATCGAGTTCGAGCAGTTCGGACATGCGCGCGACGATGTAGGGCTGCGAGATCGTCTGGTTCGCGGCGATGGGCAGCGCGTGGTCGCCGTAGGCGTTCCCTTGCAAGGCTTCGGGCACGAAGTAGTGGCGCGGCACTTCGCGCATCGCTTCGAGCACGCGCTCGTCGCGGATGCCGTGATGCCTGCGCAAGTGTTCGACCATCTGGTCGCGCTGGCGACGAAACGCGGATGCTTGCGCGGTGGGAATTTGTGATGCGGAACTCAACAGGTTAAGGCTCCGTGTGTCTTAAAAGTTTAACTGCTCAGACGTGTTCGACCGTCTGGCCTATTGTCTCGGCGGGACTATCTTCGCTCAGACTGAGCGAGTTCCAGTTTTGCAGTTCGACGAGCGAGCGATGATCCGTCATGTCGCTGCGCATCGGCGTGACGGAGACCAGCCCACGCTTGATGGCGTAGTAGTCCGTGCCTTCCACAGTGTCTTCGGGAAAGACCTCTTCGCCGATCCAGTAGTAAGCCTTGCCGCGCGGATCGATCTTCTCCGTGATGATCGGGCGCGCGTTCTTCATTCCCTGCCGCGTCACGCTCACTCCGCCGAGTTCGCCCGGCGGCATGTTGATGTTCAGCAAGATGCCTTCCGGCAAGCCTTCGGCCAGCACTTTTCGCACGATGCGCGCGGCGAAAACGGCTGCGTGCGTGAAGTCGAAATTTTCGCGCGCGACGAGACTGAAGGCGAGGCCGGTGACGCCGAGGATCGTCGCTTCGAGCGCGCCCGCGACCGTGCCGGAGTACGAAGCGTCGTCGCCTAAGTTGCCGCCGTGGTTGATGCCGGAGACGCAGATGTGCGGCCATTCCTCGCGGGGCAAAATCTTATGCAGGGCGAGCGTGACGCAGTCGGTCGGCGTGCCGTCCACAGTCCAGTGGCGTTCGTCTATGTGGCGTATGCGCAGGGGGCGCGAGAGCGTGAGGCTATGCGACGCGCCGCTCATCTCGGAGGCCGGAGCCACCGTGTAAACGTCGCCCACCGCGCGTAGAGCTTCTTCGAGTTTGATGAGGCCGTCGGAATGAATGCCGTCGTCGTTAGTTAAAAGAATACGTGTCATAAAAAATCAACCGCAGTTCATTACAACCCAAAGCCCTAAATTATTCAAGCAGCCACTTCCCGCCGCCGTGTTCTCATTTGATTTGAACTCTCTGCGTATCTCTGCGGCTTTGCTCTGCGTCTCTGCGGTGAAGGATTACTCCACTAAGATTCACCGCAGAGACGCAGAGGACTCAGAGGGGGCGCAGAGAAACATCAGCACGCAATCTTCCATCAATCGCTCGTCACCTTCCACCAATCGCTCGTCACCTTCTGCCAATTGCTCGTCATCTTGTATTAATCGCTTGGTATCTTGTGTTAATCGCTTGGTATCTTCCATCAATCGCTCGTCATCTTCTTTGAGAAGACGGTGCGCTACCCTTATAAGCGCGCCGTCTTGTCGAGAAAGCGACGCCGCCAATCAAATTTGAGCCTCAATTTACGGCAAAAGCCCCGCGACGCGTTTGCACGTTCGCGGGGCTTCATTGTTTAAGCGTGTCGCACAACTAGGCCGAGACGGCGTCTTTGCTGCGACCCAGACCCTTGATCTGAACCGGCGTGTTCTTCTCCACGTCGCCGGAGCCGAGTTTCTGCTTGAGCACCATCTCCTGATAGAGCTTGCGCATCATCGCCGCTTCCTCAGCCGCCGTCTTCGGCCCGGCCATCTCAGGACGATTCGGACGCTGCAAGTCAACTTCGTTCAGGATGCCCGTGAACCCTGCATCGTTCAACTCGACGTTTTTGCCCTTGGCGAAGATTTCATGCCGCCCGTGCTCTTTGTACCACTTGGCAATCGTCGCATTCTGGTGCATCTGCTCGATGATGTTGCGCCAGCCGATGCCGGTGTTGTAAGCGCAGAACGAAATCTCGCCTTCCTGCGTGCCATAAGGGATGATGCACATCTCCGTGCGGCGGAAGTCGTAGTTGAAGAGGTCTTGGAACCACATGCCCGCGATGAAGAGGAAGTTCCAGGGGTCTGAGCGACGCTTCTCGATGTCCTCGAACGTGCGGTCGCCTTCGACTTTGCCGTATGACTTACCAGACAGGCCGAACGACTTGTCGAACTTCTTGAAGATGTCCACGAGCGTCAAACTCTGCGGCGCGCCGTAAGGCTGGTAGTTCTTCAACAGAGCCAAGCCCATCATGATGTTCGAGAACCACTTGCCGCGTCCCGCGTCCGTGATGCCCGTCATGTCTTTGACGAGGCCGGGAATGTTCAGGAACTCCGGCACGGGCTTCATCTCTTTCGTGTTCTTGTTGATCATCACCGCCGTGCCGACGCCGCAGTTCGGGTGGCAACCGCATGAGACCTGACCCCACTCGGCTTCGGGGCCATGCACGAGGTCTGCGAAGTCCGCGAACGCGCCCATCAGGGAGAGCGGGAACCAGTCGCGCGTCGGCTCGGTGATGCCGACCTGCGTCTTCACGTCGTGCGCGAGGTGCGAGAGCGTGTAGCGCTGGCGCGCGCGGTCGTCGTCCGAGATGTCTTCGTCGCGACCCGTGAAGCTCACGGGCT
>DASYMM010000304.1:0-13930 GCA_036009085.1 Pyrinomonadaceae bacterium
CGCTGTAACGAGAGGCGCGGCGGCGCACGTTCAAGCCCGCGTCGGAGAGAGTCCGCTCCGCATCCACGATGTTCTGACCCGTCACTTCGGGGACTTTCACTTCGGGGCTGCGCAGAGAGAGATAGACCGTGCCCGCCATGCCGACGAGAAAGAGTCCGGCAATGGCGATCAGGATGGCGACCTTGCCGAGAGCCGATCCGAACGCGCGCTGTGTTCCTGCCAACTTCTTTGATTACCTCACGGGACGCGCCCTTGAAATCGGGCGATTTGCAAACGCGAGAGTCTAACATCGCCACGGGCGAAACGAAAAGGCTCAAGCGCAGTGACGAGTGACAAGTGACGAGTGACAAGTTTAAACAAAAGAACTTGTCTTGATTCTTTCTCGTCACTTGTCACTGCGCTTGAACGCGGCGACGAAGAAACCGTCCGTGCCGTCGCGTTGCGGCCAGGTGCGAGCCGCTGTGCCTTCGTTCGTCAACAGTTGCTCCGGCACGTCCGGTCGGATCAGCTCGAAGGCCGGATGCGCCTCAAGAAACGACGCGACGACTTCTTCGTTCTCTTCCGGCTCAACCGAGCAAGTTGAATAGACGAGCCGACCGCCGGGGGCGACGGCTTGCGCGGCGTGCGCGAGAATGCGTCGTTGCCGCGCGGCAAGTTCGGCGATTCCCGCGTGTGTGATGCGCCAGCGGATTTCGGGGTTGTGCCTGAGCGTCCCCGTTCCCGTGCACGGCGCGTCAACGAGCACGCGCGCGAATGCGCCCGCGGCAAACGGGAGCGGCGCGAGTTCGGCGTCATACACGCTCAAACGGACGTTCTTTAAGTTCTGCCGCGCCGCCGACTCGCCGAGCGTCCGCAAGCGATGAGCGTAGATGTCGCCCGCCACGACAAACGCACGGTCGTTCGCAAGCGCGGCGATCTGCGTCGTCTTACTGCCCGGCGCGGCGCACACGTCCAACACGCGTTCGCCCTCACGCGCGCCGACGACGTGCGCCACCAACTGCGACGCCTCATCCTGCAAGTAAATCGCGCCCTCGCTCGCCAACGCGCGCAGCAGCGACGAGGCCGACGCGCCGCCGCCCCCTGCGCCCTCGATGCGCCACGCCTGCGGCGAGATGCGCGAAGGCTTCGCTTCGACGCCCGCCTCGCGCAGACGCTCCAAGACTTCCGCAGGATTCGCGCCGGGCGAGTTGACGCGAAACGCGACGGGCGGCGTCTGATTGTTAGCGTGCGCGAAATTTTCCGCTTCGCGTGCGCCGAAGAATTTCATCCAGCGTTCGACGAGCCAAGCGGGATGCGAAGTGGCGACGGCGATGCGTTCGAGTTCGGTCGCCGCTTGCGTCGCGGGATCATAATCCGGCTCGCGCGCGGCGTGGCGCAGCACCGCGTTGATGAAGTTGGCCGCCGAGCGCAGACGCGCTTCGTAAGCAAGGTTGACCGACTCGTTGACCGCCGCCGACTGCGGGATGCGCGTAAGGAATCTCAGTTGATACAAGCCCAGGCGCAGCGCGCGTCGCACCGGAGCATCGAGGCGTGCCGGGTCGCGCTTCGCGTAATGTTCGATCAACTTGTCGAGCCAGAGTTGGCGACGCAAACATCCGAGCACGAGTTCGTAACAGAGCGCGCGATCATCCGCGCGCAACTCCACACTTGCGCTCGCCAGCAGCGGCGACGCGAACGCCCCTTCCTCCTCCACCCGCCGCAAAACTTCAAACGCCGCGCGCCGCGCCGCCGACACCCGCCGCCCGCTTCCCTCCTTCGACCCCGCGCCACGCCCCACATTTTTTTTGCTCACGCGAATCGCCATAAAAACTCGGGAAGCTAAAAACGAACAGTCAACTTAAAGCGCGTTTCAAAACTACAACTCATCTTTCCCTTTGCGCCTTTGCGCCTCCAGCGTGAGACTTATACTGATTCAAGAATAAAGTCACGCCGGAGGCGCAAAGGGAAACAGAGACGGGGTTTGAATCGCATTCTTAAAGCGGCCTCTGCTTTTACCTTTACCGCTTCCCTATGCTTCCCCGCCCAGACGCTCACCCGCGCGCACGCGCATGCCGTTGATGAAGTCGCGCGCGTTCATGCGCCGCTTGCCTTCGAGTTGGACTTCACGCAACTGCAAACGCGTGTGCTCGCCGCAGACGACTTCAAGTTCGTCGCCGTGCGCCTTCGTCAACTCACCGGCGGCGTTGATGTCGCCGCTCCACGCATCGTCTGCCGGCGCGCTTCGTTGTAGCGCGGCCTGATGAATAACGAGCCGCTGGCCGCGAAACAGCGTGTGCGCGTTCGGCCACGGTTGAAAGCCGCGCACGCGGCGTTCGATCTCCGTCGCGCTGATTGTCCAATCAACCAGCCCGTCTTCGCGTCGCAGCATGGGCGCGTGTGTGGCCTCAGCTTCGCGTTGCGGGCGGGGTTCGAGTTCGTCGAGGCGCACGAGCGTCTCGCTCAAAAGTTCCGCACCCGTCGCTGCGAGCCGCGCGAGGAGTTGCGGCGCGGTTTCGTCTTCGCCAATCGGCGTCTCGCATTGCAGGTAGATCGCGCCCGTGTCGAGTCCCTCGTCAATCTGCATCGTCGTCACGCCCGACACGCTCTCGCCGCGCACGATTGCCCAGTTGACCGGAGCCGCGCCCCTGTACTTCGGCAACAGCGAAAAATGGACGTTGAGACAGCCGCGACGGGGCGCGCTGAGGAACGCGGGCGGCAGGATGCGCCCGTAAGCGACGACGACGGCGGCGTCCGCCGCGTGCGACGCGAACAACTCGCGCGCCTCCTCCGTCTTGATCTTCGTGGGTTGATGCACGTTGAGGCCGTGCGCCAAGGCAAACTCTTTGACGGGCGGCACGCGCAAACTATGGCCGCGCCCCGCCGCTCTGTCCGGTTGCGTCCACACGGCGACGACCTCGTGCCCGTCGTCCAGACAACGCTTGAGCGTCGGCACAGCCGTCTCCGGCGTGCCCATGAAAACTAAACGCATAAAAAAACTGTCAGTTGTCCGTGGTCAGTTGTCCGTTGTTTTAGTGCCTGCGCAGTTGTCCGATTCAATCTTTAGCGACTTTCTCCGGCCAGCACAGGCAACGGACAACTGACCACGGACAACGGACGCTCTTAATAAGCGCACCTGTAATTATAAAACTCCTGCACACGCGTCCAACCCGCGCGGCCTTTTTTATAGATCGCGTAGTGCGTGCCCTCGAAGCTGTAGCTGATGGTGAAGACCTCGCCCGTGCCGTCTCTGTCAACGTCGAGTTGATCGATCAGTATCTCCGTCTGAAACGCGCTCTGCCCGACGCTCTTCAGCGACTCCGGATCGTTGAAGTCTGCGCCCTTCAACTGCTCGTAGTTCGCCACGGCGACCTTAAACGCGTTGCCGGAAGGCTCCGCGATCAGGAACAACTGATCGATGAAAATTTCCGTCGTGCCGCGCCGGATCATGTACGTGCCGATCAACTCTGCCGCGCCGTCAGCGTTAAGATCGGTCGCCGTCAGATTGATCGTCTGCAAGGCGGCGAGCGCATCTGCGGGCACGCCCTTCTCGCGGAATAATCTCTCCACGTGCGCGCGCACGCCCGCGCGTTCCGCATCGGTCGGCGCGCGGCGCGAAGGTTTCGGTAAACCGAGCGTCGCCGAGTTGGTCGCGAGCGCAATGCGGTTGCCGCCGAGTTGGACGGACGTTTGTACGTCGGCGGTGGCGGCGGCCTTCGCACAGTCGCTCGCCTTCTGCGACACTTTCGCGACGACCGTTCCGGCTTCCGCGCCGCCCCAGATGAGGCGATAGCGTTGCCCGGCTTTGTAATAGCTGTTGGCGAAGCGCGTCAGTTCCGCCGCGCTCGACTCGCCCGTCACTGAACCCTTGAACACGCCGCGCCCGTAGAACGCAATCGGCTCAAACTCGAAAGCCGCGTCGCCGCGACGCGTGATGGCAAAGATCAGATCGTCCTTCGCCGCCGTCGCCGCTCCCGCGCGCTGCGCCCTCGCGTTCTCAAAACCGCCTGCCGGTAAAAGCGAAAGCATCAACAACGCAAACATCGCGCAGATGGGGGACAGACGAAGTCGCATAGTCTTTACTCTTCTCCGGTTAAGCAAACATGGCGAGAGGATTGAGTGCATTTTCAAACGTTCGAGTTGTCTTCCCTCTGCGCCTTTGCGCCTTTAGATGGCCGTGCGTTTCTCTTTCGCGTTCTCGCCACCGGCGCGCACTTTCTCCGCCCAGACTTTCGCCTGCATGAAGAGGCCGAGGTAATCGCGCCCGCCGGCCTTCGAGTCCGTGCCGGACATGTTGAAGCCGCCGAAGGGATGTACGCCGACGAGCGCGCCCGTGCACTTGCGGTTCAGGTAGAGATTGCCGACGTGGAACTCGCGCTTGGCGCGCTCCAACTTCTCCGGGTCGTTCGTATAGACCGCGCCGGTCAACCCGTACTCCGTGTCGTTAGCAATCTTCAAAGCGTCGTCGAAGTCTGCGGCTTTGATGACGGCGAGCACGGGGCCGAAGATCTCTTCCTGCTCGATGCGGTCGCCGGGTTTCACGTCGGCGATGACGGTCGGCTCGATGTAGAAGCCCTGCTCGCCGTCCGTGCCGCCGCCCGCGATGACGCGCCCGCCGTCGCTCGTGCCCTTCTCGATGTACTCGCTGATCGTCTTGAAAGCTTTCTGGTTGATCACCGCGCTCAGGTTCGTCGCGCCTTCGGTCGGGTCGCCGAGCTTCAACTTTTCGGTGCGCTCCGCGATCTTGTCGAGCATCGGCTCGTACACGTCCGCGTGAATGATGGCGCGCGAACAGGCGGAACATTTTTGACCCTGAAAGCCGAAGGCCGACTGCACGACGCCCGTGGCGGCTTCGTCCAAGTCCGTGTCCGCGTCAACGATGATCGCGTCCTTGCCGCCCATCTCCGCGACGACGCGTTTGATCCAGACTTGCCCTTCCTGATGCTTGGCGGCGCGCTCGTTGATACGCAGGCCGATCTCCTTCGAGCCGGTGAAGGCCACGTAGCGCGTGCGCGGGTGGTCAACCACCACGTCGCCCACTTCCGCGCCCGAACCCGTCATGAAGTTGACGACTCCGGCGGGCACGCCCGCCTCTTCGAGTATCTCGAAGAACTTGTAAGCGATGGTCGGCGCGTCCGAAGAAGGCTTCAAGACGACGGTGTTGCCCGTGACGAAAGAAGCGCACGTCATGCCCGCCATGATCGCGAGCGGGAAATTCCAAGGCGGGATGACGACGCCCACGCCGAGCGGGATATATTCGAGGCGGTTCTGTTCGCCTTCGAGCGTGACGATGGGTTGCGGCGCGGCGTAGCGCAGCATCTCGCGCGCGTAGAACTCGCAGAAGTCAATCGCCTCCGCCGTGTCGCCGTCGGCCTCCGCCCACGTCTTGCCGACTTCAAAGATCATCCACGCGGACAACTCGTGCCGCCGCTCGCGCAAGATTTCCGCGACGAGGAACAGCAGGCGCGCGCGCTCTTCCGGCAAAGTCTTCGACCAAGTTTTGAAAGTCTCGTCGGCGGTTTCCACCGCGCGGCGCGCGAGTTCTTCGGTCGCCTTCTGGAAACGCCCGACCACCTCCGTCTTCTTCGCGGGATTGAGGCTGTCGAAGGTGCGCCCGGTCTTGACGCGCTCGCCGCCGATGACGAGCGGGTACTCGCGCCCGAGTTCGCCGCGAACCTTCTCAATCGCCGCGCGCATCAATTGCGCGTTCTCTTCCTTGCCGAAATCTGTAAACGCCTCGTTCCGAAATTCGCCGTGCATGCGTCGCTCCTGTCAGTTAATTTTTGTGGTGTTGGTTGACCCGCGAATGTTATCACAACCGGGACGCGAAAACGCGGTCGCACGCACCTGACAGGTGGCAACCGCGTTCTCGCGTCCGTTAAATTTTCCGGTGTGGCCGTTACATCTTCGCCATCTTCGCCAGACGCCGCATCTTGCGTTTGACCATCTCGCGCTTGAGGACGGTCGTGTGGTCTATGAAGACGATGCCGTCGCAGTGGTCGGTTTCGTGCAGCATGCAGCGCGCGGTTAGCTCCATGCCGTCGAGTTCAAACGTCTCGCCCGTCACGTCCTGCGCACGCACGACGGCGCGCAAGGAACGCTTGACGGGAAAGAAGACGCCGGGGAACGACAGACAACCCTCGTCGCCCGTCTGATCGCCTTCGACCATGAGCACCTCCGGGTTGATAAGCGCGACGCGCTGCTCCGGGTCGCGCCCGCCCGAACAATCCATCACAAACAGACGCCGCGACACGCCCACCTGCGGCGCAGCCAACCCCACGCCCGACGCCGCATCCATCGTCGCAAACATATCCGCCACGAGTTTCTTCAACTTCTCGTCAAACACCGTCACAGGTTCGCCCGGCGTTTCAAGTACGGGATTCGGATACGTCACAATTTCCAATAAAGCCATCTTGATCTTCCTGCAATTAACTTTGATGTAAATTCACGGCGCATCTGAGGGAACGACCGCCCAACCATTTTACAATAAAGCGAGCGGCGCAGCACGTCAGGCGACTTCCCTACCTTTCAGTTCAAGCCCGTCAACGATTGGCAGCGGCAAACTCCTTGATCCGTCAAACATTCTTCTCTGCACTTACTTCTTCGACTTTTTTTTATGTTCACGTTCAACAGTTTCAATAGCAAGAGCTATGTACTTGGGAACAACTAATATTCCGCGCTCCCACCTTGCGACCGTGTTTGGCTTCACGTCTAAAATTTCGGCAAGTCGTGCTTGTGTAAGACCAAGAGCAAGACGCCTTTCTTTGAGTTCGCTACCTTCCATAGCGCGCATACTAAACTTTGCTATATTTTCAGGTCAATACTTTAAGTATATGAGAGCCATGCGCGCTATACTTAAAGTACACAATTCTCTTGACGACCCAACTATACTTAAAGTACCCTCCATTCGTTGAGCTACAAAAGTGGGCTTGAGAATGAGCGTAAACTTTCGACGGAATCCGCTCACTCCAAGCCCTACACCAGCATAACTGTTAAAGGAGATACTGATGCGAAAAGATAATAGCACGCGCACGCCTCCCACCCACCAGCAATCACAGCCGTATTTCGACGAACCTCTACGCCAATGGACTAGCTTAACCATCTCGCGAGATAGAGCGAAAGAGTTGGTTGATCTGATCACGAGGCGCGAGGACAGCGAGAGTTTAGACGCCTTAATTGAACTGATCTGTGGGCTGATGCCTTACCCGCCCTCAGATGACAAGAATGATTTAGATGAAAGATTTCTGGCGGGCTTAACCGCGCTCATGTACGCCTTCACTCAGACGCACCGGGCGGTGAATGAACTGGGCGCGTATGTCGTGCATTTGCGTTGCGCTGAGTGGGAATATCGCGGGTGAGTCGCGGCGCGGCGTGTTTCATCTTTTAAGCAACTTCGGATTGGTGTTAGCATCGCCCGCGGTAAATTGAACGCGCGGGGGATGGTGAAGAACGAATGGGTGAGACGGGTTCGGCGGTTAAGGAAGTTAAAGAGGCTGCGGATGAAGTGGCGGAGCGGGTGGGGAAACACCCGTGGACGGAGCGTTTGGCGCGCGTGGGGTATGCGGCGAAGGGCGTGGTCTACATCGTCATCGGCGCGCTGGCGACGATGGCGGCTTTAGGTATCGGCGGCGAAGCGACGGGCGCGCGCGGCGCGATGCGTTCGCTGGCGCGGCAACCTTTCGGCAGGGTGATGCTCTCCATCGTCGCCTTCGGACTCGTCGCCTACGTCATCTGGCGTTGGGTGCAGGCCGTCACGGACGCAGACGACAAGGGGACGAAGGCCAAGGGCATCGCGCTCCGTCTAGGCTACGCCGGGAGCGGTTTCATCTACGCGGGTCTCGCGCTCTCGGCGGCGCGCATCGTCTTCGGCGCGCGCGACGACGGGCGACCGAGCGCGGCGCAGTCTTGGACGGCGACCGTGATGGCGTTTCCTTACGGCAACTGGCTCGTCATACTCGCCGCGCTCGGCGTCGTGGGCTACGGCGTCTACCAGTGTTATAAGGGCTACTCGGCGAAGTTTCGCAAGCGTCTGAAAGTTGACGAGATGAGCGAGCGCGGCATGCACTGGGCGACGCGCAGCGGGCGTTTCGGCTTCATCGCGCGCGGCATAGTCTTTTTGATCGTCGGCGGCTTCCTCATACAGGCCGCTTGGTACTACGACTCCTCGAAAGCCAAAGGCTTGGACGGCGCGCTCCAAAACCTCATCCAGCAACCCTTCGGCCCCTGGCTCTTAGGCGGCGTCGCCCTCGGCCTCGTCGCCTACGGCCTCTACATGCTCATCGAAGCACGCTACCGCCGCATCGCAGGCTCTTGAAGAATTGCGGATTTCGGATTGCGGATTGGAAAACAATGACTCGCTGCTCGTGACGGTCTTGCTTTCAATCCGCATTCCGCAATCAATAGTCGCGCAACTGTGCCTGGTAGCCGTCGAAGTTGCGGCGCATTTCGGTGAGGCTGTCGCCGCCGAACTTTTCGCGCATCGCCTGCGCGAGCACGAGCGCGACCATCGCTTCGCCGATGACGCCCGCCGCCGGAACCGCCGTCACGTCCGAACGCTCAAAGGCGGCCGCCTCTTCCTCTTTCGTGTCTATGTCAACCGAACGCAGCGCGCGCCTCAGCGTCGAGATCGGCTTGAGATGCCCGCGCACGCGTAACTCCTCGCCGTTCGTGATGCCGCCCTCCAAGCCCCCCGCGCGGTTCGTCGGGCGCGTGAACCGCCGCGACTCCCGCTCATAACCGATCTCGTCGTGCACCTCCGACCCCGCGCGCGCGCTCGCCTCCACGCCTGCGCCGATGGCGACGGCCTTCACCGCCGGAATGGACATCAACGCCTGCGCCAGACGACCATCCAACTTCTCATCCCAAGACGTATGCGCGCCAAGCCCCGCGACCACGCCGCGCGCCACCACTTCAAACACGCCGCCGAGCGTGTCGCCCTCCCGCCGCTTCTCGTCAATCAACTCGACCATACGCGTTTGCGCCGCCCCGTCGCCGCAACGCAACGGAGCCTCATCCCCTATCGCGGCGATCTCATCCCACTTCAATTCGAGCGGCACGGCCGGCACGCCGCCGAGTTGAACGACGTGGCTCAATATCTCGACATCAAAAGCCGCGAGCAGAACTTTTGCGAGCGCGCCGCAGGCCACGCGCGCCGCCGTCTCGCGCGCCGACGCGCGTTCGAGTATGTCGCGCAAATCACGCGCGCCGTATTTCAAACCGCCCGCGAGGTCTGCGTGCCCCGGTCTTGGACGGCGCACACGCCGCGACTTCTCCGGCGCGCTCTCCTCCGCCGACGCCTCCGCAGACATCACCTCCGTCCAGTTCTTCCAATCTTTATTCTCGATGAGCATGGCGACGGGCGAGCCGAGCGTCAGCCCGTGGCGCACGCCGCTCAAAATCTCCGCCGCGTCCTGCTCGATCTTCATCCGCCCGCCGCGCCCGTAGCCCCACTGTCGCCGCCGCAACTCGCGGTTAATGGATTCAACTTCCACAGGCACACCCGCAGGCAGACCTTCCACCATCGCCAACAGCGCGCGCCCATGAGACTCTCCGGCAGTGTGAAAACGAAACATAAGAGAACAGTGACGAGTGACGAGCAAGAAGAAGCTAAAGCAC
Source organism: Pyrinomonadaceae bacterium (assembly GCA_036009085.1). Taxonomy (GTDB): domain Bacteria; phylum Acidobacteriota; class Blastocatellia; order Pyrinomonadales; family Pyrinomonadaceae; genus JAIVJZ01. The sequence continues at coordinate 9,592 of DASYMM010000304.1, forward strand.
GAAAAAGTTAAAAGCGTTGGCGTCGTTCGTGACTTTCGTGTGCGTGACGAGCGAGTTAAAAGTGTTGCCTTCGTTGACTACTTTCGTGCGTGTGACAAGTGATACGCCGGAAGCAACAAGCAAGAAACGACAGTTATTCTAACTCGTCACTCGTCACTCGTCACTCGTCACTGCTCTAAGAACATGTTGCCGCGACCGAGGATGCAGGCGGGGTCGAAGGCGCGTTTGAGGGCGGCCATCTGGCGCAGGGCTTCGTCGCCGTAGAGCGCGCGCAGGTAGTCGCGCTTGATCTTGCCGACGCCGTGTTCCGCAGAGATCGTGCCGCCGTACGCGACGGCGCGCTCGATAAACTGACTGTAAATCTCGCGCGCCTGCGACGCCTGCCGGTCGTCGCGCGGCAGGATGTTGACGTGGACGTGATTGTCGCCGATGTGTCCGAAGATGACGTATTGCAGGCGGCTCGCGCGCAGAGTCTCTTGATAGAAACGGAGCATCGCCGGGAACGCTTCGTCGGGCACGGACATGTCGGTCGAGACTTTGCGCTGGCCGTGTCGCGCGAGCCATTCGTTGACGAGCACGGGCAGCGCGTGGCGAAACTCTCGCAGGCGCGCCCCGTCGCGCTCGTTCGTCGCGAACCACGAAGCGTCGAGCGCGGCTGAGTGTCGTTCGAGGAGCGCGAGCCACGCGTTCAATAAGGCTTCTTCCGTCTCGCCCGTCGTCTCCTGCTCGAAGAAGATCGCGCCTTGCGCGTCGGCGGGAATGAGCGGGAATTTTTCGCGCAGGAAGTTCAAGGCTTCCCGGTCGAAGAACTCAAGCGCGCGTGCGTCCAACGCGCCGCGACGATTTTCGGCGCGCGTGTCGAGCGACGTTGCGCGCGCCGCGCGGACGAAGGCGAGCAAGTTTTCTTCGTCGTTAAAGAACACCACGCCGCCAAGCACGCCCTCCGGCTTTGCGAGCAGCGCGGCCTCGATTTCGCAGACGACGCCGAGCGTGCCCTCGCTGCCGATGAACAGATCAATCGCGTCCATTCCCGGCGCGACGTAATAGCCCGCGGCATGTTTTCGCGTCTGCGGCATACGGTAGGCGGGCAGTTGCGCTTCGATGCTGCGCCCGTCGTCGAGCGGGATGCGGAGTCGCCCGTCTGTATCCGCGAAGAGTTCGCCGCGCGCGAGGTTGAGCACGTCGCCCGTCGGGAGCGCGATCTGCAAGCGGCGTATGTACCGACGCGTCGAGCCGTACTTGAAGGTGCGCGCGCCGGAACTGTTCGTCGCCACGGTCGCGCCGAGATAGCAACTGCGCTCGGTCGGGTCGGGCGGGTAAAACAATCCGCGCGCTTCCACCGCGCGTTGAAAATCCGCGAGCACGACGCCCGCCTCCGCACTCGCGCGTCCGCCGTCGTTAGCATCCTTTACGATCTCGCCGATGCGTCTCAATTTATCCGTCGCCAACACGATCCCGCCGAACGGCACGCGCCCGCCGACCAACCCTGTGCCCGCGCCCGACACCGTCACCGGCAAGCCCTCGCGCGAGGCCGCGACCAACACACCGGCAACTTCCGACGCCGTCTCTGGAAACACCACGCGCGTCGCATGCCCGCCCGCGAGGTTGCTCGCGTCGGTCAAGTACGATTGCATCTCGTCGGCGTTCGACTTTTCCAGCATGCTGATTTTTGCGCTCTTTAATTAGGCGCGCGGCAACGCCTTGTGCCTGCCATGATGTTATCGCGTCATCATGTCAAAAAGGTCTTTGCCCGTCCATTCTTCAAGGACAATATAGATCAAATCTCTCAAGAAGAACCCGACGGGAATTGCGGCTAACCACAGTATGAAAGCGATGTTTTTAGAGCGGATGGCTTTCTTGTAATCAGGGTCGGCTGTGTTGATGTTACTAAAGACGAGTTGCCAGCGGATGACCATGACGCTCACTGCGAGAAAGGTGAAAACGAAGGCGTAGCTGACCCACGGCACAAAAGGGATCAGGCTCACGGAGAGGAAGCCCCACATCAGGTAAGCGGCGGTCTTCAAGTAACTGGCATCGCTGGAAGCCTGATTGACATGGCTCTGGACTTCCGCCGCAAACTTCGCCACGCCTTTATCAACCGGCGCGCCGCAATAGCGACACTGCGCCGCCCTGTCGTTAATAATCTCTTTACAACTCGGACAGGGAAACCTGAGCGGCTGCTCGAACATGCGTGGCCTCTCGTTGACGATTCACGATTTACTTGCCTTCAACTTGTCACTCGTCACCTGTCACTCGTCACTGTTCTCAGGTCATTGTCAGTTCGCGCTCGCGCAGGTACTTGATGCGGTCGCGTAGTTCGGCGGCGCGCTCGAACTCCATGGCTTTGGCGGCGTGGCGCATCTCGGCTTCGAGGCGCGCGATGGTGCCGTCAATTTTGTCGCGCGAGTATTCTTCAAAGGCTTCGAGTTCGAGCGGCACTTTGAAGTAGTCGGCCTCGTAGGCGGTGACGAGCGTGGCTTCGATGGGCTTGATGATGGTTTGCGGCGTGATGCCGTGTTCCTCGTTGTAGGCTTCCTGAATCGTGCGGCGGCGCGTTGTCTCGTCAATGGCGCGTTTCATGGAATCGGTGATGCGGTCGGCGTAGAGGATGGCCGTGCCGGAAGAGTGTCGCGCCGCGCGCCCCATGGTTTGAATGAGCGAGGACTCGGAGCGCAGGAAGCCTTCCTTGTCCGCATCGAGGATGGCGACGAGCGAGACTTCCGGCAAGTCCAAACCTTCGCGCAAGAGGTTGATGCCGACCAGCACGTCGAACTCGCCGCGACGCAGATCGCGCAGAATCTTGATGCGTTCGAGCGTCTCGATGTCCGAGTGTAGATAGCGGACTTTGACGCCGACCTCCGCGAAGTATTCCGTCAAGTCCTCCGACATTTTTTTCGTCAAGGTCGTCACGAGCACGCGCTCGTTGCGTTCGGCGCGCAGGCGGCACTCTTCGAGCAGGTCGTCAATCTGTCCTTTGACGGGGCGGACGATGACTTGCGGGTCGGTCAAGCCCGTCGGGCGGATGATCTGCTCGACGACTTCGCCGCCGGATTTCGTCAACTCATAAGGCCCCGGCGTGGCCGAGACGTAGATCACCTGTCCGATGCGCTCGTTGAACTCGTCGAAGTTGAGCGGGCGGTTGTCGAGCGCGGAAGGCAGGCGAAAGCCGTACTCGACGAGCGTGCGTTTGCGCGACTGGTCGCCGTTGAACATGCCGCGCACCTGCGGGACGGTCTGGTGCGATTCGTCTATCACGACCATCGTGTCGCGCGGCAGATAATCAAGGAGCGTGGGCGGCGGGTCGCCGGGATTTTTTCCGGTCAGGTGGCGCGAGTAGTTTTCGATGCCGCGACAGAAACCCATCTCCTTGATCATCTCAAGGTCGTACATCGTGCGCTGGTGGAGGCGTTGCGCTTCGACGAGTTTGCCTTCTTGAATAAGTTTCGGCTCCCACCAATTCAACTCTTCGCGGATCGTTTTGATCGCGCGTTTGACCGTCGGCTTCGACATGACGTAGTGCGTCTTCGGATAGATGGGCAGGCGCGAGGTGTGCTTGTGCAGGACTTCGCCGAGCAGCGGGTCAATCGTCGTGATGGTATCAATCTCGTCGCCCCAGAGTTCGATGCGATAGGCTTGCTCCTGATAACTCGGAAAGATTTCCACGATGTCGCCGCGCACGCGGAAACTGCCGCGCCCGAACTCTATGTCGGAGCGTTCGTATTGCAGCTCGACCAGTTTTTGCACGAGCGCATCGCGCGTCAACTTCATGCCCGGCTCGACGAAGAGCAGCATGTTGTAATACGCGTCGGGGTCGCCGAGGCCGTAGATGCAGGAGACGGAGGCGACGACGATCACGTCGCGGCGTTCAAAGAGAGCGCGCGTGGCGGAGAGGCGCAGGCGGTCGATCTCCTCGTTGATGGTCGCCTCTTTTTCGATGTACATGTCGGCGGCGGGGACGTATGCCTCCGGCTGGTAGTAATCGTAATAAGAGACGAAATACTCGACGGCGTTTTCGGGGAAGAAGGTTTTGAACTCCTGATAGAGTTGCGCGGCGAGCGTCTTGTTGTGGGCGATGACGAGCGTGGGGCGTTGCGTGCGCTGGATGACGGTGGCGACGGAGAAGGTCTTGCCGCTGCCCGTGATGCCGAGCAGCACTTGATGTTTCTGGCCTTCGTCTAAGCCGCGCACGAGCGCGTCAATGGCCTGCGGCTGATCGCCCTGCGGTTGAAATTCGGAACGAAGCTGAAAAGGCATGCGGATAGGATAACCCGACATGCGCGCAAGCTCAAAAAGGGCGAGGGCTGGCGAAGTTAAAAAGAAAGACTCACCGCAGAGTCGC
>DASYMM010000305.1:0-6989 GCA_036009085.1 Pyrinomonadaceae bacterium
CAGCCGACAGCTATCAGCCGTCAGCTACCAGCAGTAAACAATCAAGACGTTCATCCGTCGCAAAGCTATCCACTCCTCAAGCTGAAAGCTGACGGCTGATAGCTGTCGGCTCTTCAAATCACGTCCGCGAAATTTTTGCGCGTCTTGGCAAACCACCAGTAGCCGAGGATGAAGACGGCGAGCGCAAAGAGCGTGAAGTAAGCGAGGCCGCCCCAGTCGGGCGCGACGCCTTCGAGCATGATGCGGCGATAGTTTCTCACGAGCGGCGTGAACGGGTTGGCGTTGATGTAGGCTTGATAACGCGCCGGGACGATCTGTTCAGGATAGATGATCGGCGTGAGGAACATCCACGCGACCAGCAGGAGCGCGACGACCTGTGCCGTGTCGCGCAGGAAGACTCCGAGCGAGGCGACGAGCCACGACGCGCCGAGCATCAAGACGAGTTGCGGCAAAACGACGAAGGGCAGCCAGAGCAGCGTGAGGTGTAGTTCGCGCTGAATGATGAGCGTCGCCGCGAGCAGCACGATTGTCCCGAACATCTGCGTCACAAACGCCGCGAGCACCTGCGCCACCGGCAAGGCTTCGAGCGGAAACACGACGCGCTTCACGAGATTCGCGTGCGCGACGATGACGTTAGAAGAAACCTGCAACGAATCCTGAAACGCCGTCCAAGGCAGAAGGGCGCAGAAGAGATAGAGCGCGTAATCCCAGGCCGTCCCGCGCGAGCCGAAGCGCGCCCCGAAAATTCCCGCGAAGATAAACGTATAAATCGCGATCATCACGGCGGGCGTCAGCATCGCCCACACGACGCCGAGCGCAGACCCGCGATAACGCGCCCCCAACTCACGCCGCACGAGCGCGCGGATCAACTCCGCCCGCCCCGGCAACTCCCACAAAGGCCGCCACACCAACCGCCGCGAATCCTGCGCCGAAATCATTCCGGCATTGTAAACAATGGCGAGTGACAAGTGACAGGTGACAAGTGACAAGAACAGTGACGAGTGACAGGTGACAAGTGACGAGTTAGAACAAAAGACGTAAATCTTGAATCGTTGAAAAGCCGTGAATCGCCAATCGTAAACAGAAGAAATCTCTTTTCTCTATTCACGATTGGCGATTCGGGACTCACGGCTTTTTCTCGTCACCTGTCACTCGTCACTTGTCACTGTTGTTATGTTTGCATTAGGGTTTGCAGTTATGAGCACGGCATTGCGCGTCGAGGGCGTGGCGAAGCAGTATCGCATCTACGATCATCCGAGCGACCGCTTGAAAGAGACTCTGACGCGCGGGTGGCTGAAAAGGCACCGTGAGTTCTGGGCGCTCAGAGAGATCAGTTTCGAGATCGAGCGCGGCACGACCACGGGCATCGTCGGGCCGAACGGCAGCGGCAAGTCAACGCTCTTGCAGATCATCACCGGCACGCTTGAGCCGACGCACGGCGACGTGCAGATCGAGGGCAGGGTTGCCGCGCTCTTGGAACTCGGCGCGGGCTTCAATCTCGAATTCACCGGACTCGAAAACATCTACATGAACACCGCGCTGCAAGGTTTCTCGCGCGCGGAGACGGACCAGCGGCTCGCAGAGATCGAACGCTTCGCCGAGATCGGCGACTTTTTGCACCAGCCCGTCAAGACCTATTCGAGCGGCATGTACGTGCGGCTCGCCTTCGCCATCGCCGTCAACACAGACCCGGAAATTCTCGTCGTTGACGAAGCGTTGTCGGTCGGCGACACGATCTTTCAGCATCGTTGCGTGCGGCGCATCAAGGAGATGCAGGAGTCGGGCACGACGATCCTCTTCGTCTCGCACGAACCGACGCTTGTGCGCGCTTTGTGTTCCCGCGCGATCCTCTTGAACGCCGGACGCATGATCGCCGACGGCACGCCGATGGAAGTGCTCAATCGTTACCAGCGCGTGATCATGGCGCGCGAGGAGGCTTACGCCGGTGGCGGTCGTGTTGAAGGCGCGGTGCAAGCGGATGAGAATGCCGCGATAGGAAATGAGAGTGGGCAGGGAGTCGCAGGCGGCGCGGCAGTTAAGAATGGCGCGGGTGGCGCGACGGTTGAAGGCGGCGCAGCAAACGTTGTCGGCGTCGGGGCGGAAGGCGCGCGTCAGCCCTTGCAGTATTCTTACCGTCACGGGAACGGGCGTGCGGAGGTGGTCGGCGCGGAGTTGATAGACAGGGCGACGAATCGCACGGTCGAGTTGGTTGAGACGGGCGATGCGCTGGCGATTCGCATGCGTATCCTGTTCAAGGAGGACGTGCCCGAGCCGGTGTGCGGGTTTATGATTCGCAATCGCCACGGCATCAACGTCTATGGGACGAACACGGAGCAGCGCGGGCAGCCGATGGGCGCAGTCGCGCGCGGCGAGATCATCGAGGCTGTCTTTACGTTCAACTGCTGGCTCGGTCAGGAACATTATTTCGTCTCGGTGGCGGCGCACACGCCGGACGGCGAAGCCTTCGACTGGCTGGACGGCGTGATCTTCTTTCGCGTGTCGTGCGCGATGGAGATGGAGGGCATCGCGAATCTCAACGCGGAGGTCGAGACGCGGCGCGTGCGTGCGGACGCGGGCGGCGAGCGCGGGACAGCAACAGCAGCGGCGAGTGCGGTTGATGCGCCGACGACAGCGGAGCGGCAGGGCGGAGAGTTGAGCGGGCGCGTGGAGGCGGGCGCGTTGAAGGCTTGAGCGAAGAATTGATGTCGGACTTGAACGACAGAGAAACCGGCGCAAACGATGCGGCGGCGACGACGCAGGGCGACGGCGTCGCGGCGACTTCTGCCACAGAGCGCGCGGCCTCCGGCGACGCGACTCGCCCCTCCTCTGTCGAAGTGGGGGACGCCGCAGCGGCGTCGCACATCCCGCCGCTCGTGTTGCAGGGAGACGTTCAGGCAGGCGTCAAAGACGCCTATCACGTCGAAGAATTGTTGCGGTATCACGACGGGCATTTCATTGAAAACGCCTACCTCGCGCTCCTGCGGCGCGCGCCTTCCGACGCGGAGCGAGCGCGGGAGTTGGACGAGTTGCGCGGCGGGCGCGCGAGCAAGGTCGAGATCATCGAACGCCTCCTCGCGTCGCCGGAAGCGTCGGGGCGGGGCGTGCGGGTCGAAGGTTTGCAGTCGCCCTTGATGCGTCGTCTGAGCCGCGTGCCGGTCGTCGGTTACTGGCTGCGGCTCGCGGGCGCGCTCGTGCGCCTGCCTTTGTTGATGCGGCACCAGCAGCAATTTGAAGTCTATACGCTCGCGCAGCAACAACTCATCGCCGACCACGTCAATCAAGTTTCCGCGCTCCTGGCGCAAGCGAACGCGACGGCGGAAGGAGGCGATGCGTCGCCTGCCCTACACGATTTGTCGCAGCACAACGAACTCGTCGAGACGGTGGCGATGTTCTCGGATGCGCTCCTCGATCTATCGAACGGCCACGCGGAGTTGCAGGCGCAGGTGCAGACGCAGGCCGCGCAGGTGCAGACGCAGGCCGCGCAGGTGCAGGCCGCGCTCGCGGATTTGACGCAGGCCATGACTGAGCAGCAGGGGATCACTGAAACGCTCCGGCGCGAGCAGCAGACGTTGGCCGACGCGCAACAGGAATTTCTGATTCAGGAGCAGCGCGTGATCGTCGAGACGCAGAAGGTGGTGCTCGAAGAGTTGCGCGAGGAGTTGCGCGCCCTCTCGCAGAGACAAGAGGACGCGCGCGCGGAACTTGAGCGGGAAGTGCGACGCTTGCAGACGCTACTCGATGCGGCCACGTCGGCGACGACGACGCGACAGAATTTTTCGGGGCAATGAAGACAGGACGAAAAGTATGAAGCCGCTCGCCATCGTCATCCCTTGGTTCGGGGCGGAGTTGAAAGGCGGGGCGGAGCAACAGGCTTTTCAGTTTGCCACCCGGCTCGCCGCGCGCGGCGCACGCGTCGAAGTTTTGACCACTTGCTGCCGCTCGTTTCAAGACGACTGGGCGACGAATCATCTCCCGCCCGGCGTCACGGAAGAACACGGCATCACCGTTCGCCGCTTCCCCGTCGGCGCGCGCGACCGGGAGGCTTTCGATCAGGTCAACGCAAAACTGCTCGCGCTCGCGCCGGGCGAGTTGCGCGCGGGCGTCTCGCCCGTCTCCGCTGCCGAAGCCGAAATCTTCAACACACAGAACATCAACTCGCCCGCGCTCAACGAGCACCTGCGCGCGCACGGCGGCGTGTACCGCGCGCTTATCTTCATCCCGTACATGTTTGCGCCCGCCACGGAGGGCTTGCCGCTCGTCGCCCGCCGCTCGTTTTTGCAGCCGTGCCTGCACGACGAACCCGCAGCCTATTTCGCGGCGGTCGAAAACTTGTTCCACCGCGCGCGCTGCATTCTCTTCAACTCGGACGGCGAGCGCGAACTTGCCGCGCGGCTCTACGGCGGCGCGTCCGTCTTCCCGCGCAGCGTCGTCGTCGGCGAAGGCATCGAGCGCGTCGCCTTCGACAGGCAGCAACTCGCAGACGCGCTCCCCGCAGAGCTTCGCGCGGGCGCGCCCTTCGTGCTCTATCTCGGACGGCGCGACGAAACGAAAAACACGGACTTGCTCGTCCGCGCCTACCGACGCTTCAAAGAGCGTGCGACTGCCACCCCCGAATCGCCCGCCTCGCAACTCAAACTCGTCCTCGCGGGCGCGGGCGCAAACTCTTACGACGAACGCGAGCGGGGCATAATTGATCTCGGCCTCGTCGGCGAAGAGACGAAAGCCGCGCTGCTCGTCGCCTGCCGCGCGCTCTTTCAGCCGAGCCGCAACGAAAGTTTTTCGCGCGCCTTGATGGAGGCTTGGAGCTACGGCGCGCGTCCGGTCGCCGCGCACCGCGAATGCCTCGCCACCTCCATCGCCGTCGAGCGCGCAGACGGCGGCTGGCTCGCCGCGACGGAAGACGAATGGGCTGAAACGTTCGCGCGCGTCGCCGCTTTACCGGACGACGAACTCGCTGCCGTTGGCGCGCGCGGTCGCCGCTACGCAGACGAGCACGCGGACTGGGACAAGGTCATCGCGCGCTACGAAGAGTTATTAAATGAAGACCTCTTGAATGAAGACCTCTTAATCTTGAACGCACAGGACGCCGCCGCGCCCCCGCAAACTTCAACCAACAGTTTCGCGCCTCAAACGCCCGCTGACAGTCTCGCGGCGCAAACTTCGACTAGAAGTTTCCCGGCTCAAGCTCCAACTAAAATTTTTGCGGCTGTTCACCAACTGCTCCCGGACATCGCGCCCGGCGACGCGATCTCGAATCAGGCGTTGAACATTCGCGACTATTTGCGAAGCCGTGGCTACGCCTCGGAAATTTTCGTCAAGCGGCGCGATGAGCGTCGGGCGCACGAGGCGTCGCTGTTCGATCCCGCGCTCGTCAAATCGGCAGACGCGCTCATCTATCATCATTCCATCGGCTCGGAACTCACGGCCTTCGCCGTCCAGCACGCGGGCGCGAAATGTCTGGTCTATCACAACATCACCCCGGCTGAATATTACGCGCCCTATCGCCCCGGCTTCGCGTGGATGTTGGAGACCGGACGCGCGCACCTGCCGCGACTCGCGCGCCACTTCGACTGCGCGGTCGGCGACTCGGCTTTCAACGCGGCGGAACTCGCGGCCTGCGGTTTCCCGTCTCCCGGCGTCCTCCCGATCATCTGCGACCCCGCGAAGTGGAACATGCGCGCAGACGAACGCGTGATGGAACGCTTGCAGGACGGACGAGTCAACCTGCTCTTCGTCGGGCGCATCGCGCCGAACAAAAAGCAGGACGAACTCGTGCGAGCCTTCGCGCACTACCGCGAGTCGGACGCGCGCTCGCGTCTCATCATCGCAGGCGAAGGCCGTGCGTCCGATCCTTTCTACGCGCGCTTGCTTCGTGATATCGCGGCGCGGGGGCTCGGCGAGCACGTCATCGTCACGGGGCAGATCACAGACGCCGAACTGCTGGCCTACTACCGCACGGCGCACCTATACTGGTCTCTGAGCGAACATGAAGGCTTCGGCGTGCCGCTCGTCGAAGCGATGTGGTTCGACGTGCCCGTCCTCGCTTATAAAAGCACGGCGACGCCGGAGACGCTCGGAGACGCCGGAGTGACGTTTGACAGCAAAGACGATTTGCGCGCGGCTGCGACTCTCGCTAAGCTGCTCACGCGCGATGATGAAAACTTGCGCGGGCGCACCGTCGCCGCCGGGCGCGTGCGGCGAGAGGCTTTCACGCCCGCGCGCGTCCATCTGATTCTGGATGAATTGCTGGCGCGGATGGAGAGCCTGTCCGCGCGCCGCGAAGAGGTGGCATAAACGTTGAGTTCAACGACGAGAGAAGGCGCAGCTTTGACGAAGACCGCGCGCGTGGGCGTCGAGTCGCATTTGACGACGACCGCCGCGACCGGCGCGCGCGCACACGCCCCCGTGCTCGCCATCGTCGTGCCCTGTCTCAACGAAGAACTCGTCATCGGCGACACGGCGCGCCGGCTCTCCGAAGTTTTACAAAAACTCTCCGCCGCCGGAAAAGTTGACGCCGGGAGTTTCATCTACATCGTTGACGACGGCAGCCACGACGCGACGTGGGAAGTTATCGAAACGCTCCACGCCAGCGATGCGCGCGTCAAAGGTCTCAAACTCGCGCGCAACGTCGGCACGCAGAACGCTTTGCTCGCCGGACTCCTGAGCGTCAAGGAACACGCCGATTGCGTCGTCACGATTGACGCGGACTTGCAGCAGGACGAAGCCGTCATCGAGACGTTTCTGGAGAAGTACGGGGCGGGCGCGCACATCGTCTATGGCGTGCGCAAAGGGCGTGCGGACTCTTATTTGAAGAAAGCGACTTCGAGTTTCTTCTACAACCTGATGCAACTGATGGGCGCAAAGATCATCAAGCACCACTCGGAATATCGCCTCGTCTCGCGCAAGGCCATCGAAGCCATCTCGGAATACCGAGAGTACAATCTCTTCCTGCGCGGCATCTTCGTGGACATCGGCTACAAATCCGAGAT
>DASYMM010000306.1:0-15516 GCA_036009085.1 Pyrinomonadaceae bacterium
GGCTACTCGATCTTCATGAAGGGCAAAGACCCGCGCGACGCCCACTTCATCACGAGCCGCATCTGCGGCATCTGCGGCGATAACCACGCGACCTGCTCCAACTACGCGCAGAACATGGCCTTCGACGTGCGGCCGCCTGCGCTCGCCGAGTGGATCGTCAACCTCGGCGAAGCAGCCGAGTACATGTTCGACCACAACATCTTTCAAGACAATCTGGTCGGCGTGGACTTCTGCGAGCAGATGGTTAAAGAGACCAACCCGTCCGTCTGGGAGAAGGCCAAAAACACGCCCGCCCCGCACGCAGAGGATCACGGCTACAAGACCATCGCCGACATCATGACGGCCTTGAATCCCTTCACCGGCGAGTTCTACCGCGAGACGCTGCACGTCAGCCGCTACACGCGCGAGATGTTCTGCCTGATGGAAGGCCGACACGTGCATCCTTCGACGCTTTATCCGGGCGGCGTCGGCACGGTTCCGACCGTCCAACTCTTCACCGACTACATCGTCCGCCTGATGCGCTACGTCGAGTTCATGAAGAAGGTCGTGCCGCTCCACGACGATCTCTTCGACTTCTTTTATGAAGCTCTGCCCGGCTACGAGAAGGTCGGCGAGCGACGCATCCTGCTCGCCTGCTGGGGGTCGTTCAACGACCCGGCGGTGTGCGACTACAAGTACGAGAACATGGACGAGTGGGGCAACGCGATGTTCGTCACGCCCGGCGTCGTCGTGGACGGCAAACACGTCACCACCAACCTCGTTGACATCAACCTCGGCATCCGCATCCTGCTTGGAAGTTCCTACTATGACGACTGGCAGACCGCCGAAACGTTCGTTAAGAACGATCCGCTCGGCAACCCGGTTGATCAGCGTCACCCCTGGAACCAGACCACAACTCCCAGACCGCAGAAGCGCGACTTCGACAACAACTACACCTGGGTCATGTCGCCGCGCTGGTACCACGGGGGCGAACAGGGCGGCGGCAGCAAATACCTCGCGCTCGATACGGGCGGCGGGCCGCTCGCGCGCCTCTGGTCAACCGCGCTCGCGGGCAAGGTGGACATCGGCTACATCAAGGCGACGGGCACGAGCGTCAAGATTTACCTGCCGCAGACTGCGCTGAAACCCGAAAAGGAATTTGAGTGGAAGATTCCGAAGTGGTCGAACACCATCGAGCGCGACCGCGCGCGCACCTACTTTCAGGCATACGCGGCTGCTGCTGCTCTACACTTCGCGGAGAAGGCGCTCGCGGAGTTGCACGCCGGTCGGACGAAGACTTGGGAGCCTTTCAAGGTGCCGGAAGAAGCCATCGGCTGCGGCTTCCACGGAGCCGTGCGCGGCGTGCTCTCGCACCACATGGTGATCCGCGAAGGCAAGATCGCCAACTATCACCCGTACCCGCCGACGCCCTGGAACGCCAACCCGCGCGACACCTACGGCACGCCCGGCCCCTACGAAGATGCGGTGCAAAACACCCCGCTCTTCGAGGAGAACGGGCAGGACAACTTCAAGGGCATAGACATCATGCGCACCGTGCGCAGCTTCGACCCGTGCCTGCCCTGCGGCGTGCACATGTACCTCGGCAACGGCAAGACTCTGGAAACACGCCACTCGCCGATGTTCGGCAACATGAAATAACAGTCTGGAGTCTGGAGTCTGGAGTCAAGACGGTTTTAAGAGCCGTCCTGCCTTGACTCCAGACTTTAGACTTCAGACTCCAGACTCTCTTTATGGAATCTCAACAACTGATCCAGCGGATTGAAGAATTGGTCGGCAAGGTCGAGGCGATGTCCGACCCGGAGGCGCGTGCCACGGGCGTCGAGCTTCTGCAATCGCTGATGGAACTGAACGCCTCCGGCATCGAGCGCATGTTGGAGTTGACGGCGGAGACGGGCGCGGCGGGGCAGTCGCTCATCGAAGGCTTTGCGCGCGACGAGATGGTTCGGGGGCTGCTGCTGCTCTACGGGCTGCACCCTCTGGAACTCGAAACGCGCGTGCGGCTTGCGCTCGACGAAGTGCGCCCGACGCTCGCCTCGCACGGCGGCGACGTGGAGTTGCTCGGCATTGACGAGGGCGTCGTTCGCGTGCGGCTGCTGCGCAGCAAGAGTAACGGTCATAGCTGTCCTTCGACGGCTACGACGCTGAAGCAGTCTCTTGAGGCTGCCATCTATGATGCCGCGCCCGATCTGGCCGCGCTTGAAGTCGAAGGGCTTGAAGAGCAGTCGGCTCCGGCCGGTCTGGTGCAGTTGGGTCGGCTCAAAAGCAAGAGTGAAGGGAGGACAGCATAATGGCAGGCCAAGACACGACACACGATTCGCCCGCGCACGACACTGGCACGGGCAAGGGCGAGGAGAAAAGTTCGTATGAGGGAAAAGAGGCCGGTCGCGACGACGCGGGGACGACCCACGCGGATCGCCCCGCCGGCACTTCGACGGCGCGGGATTCCACGAGCATCAACCCAGAGAACATGGACCCGATAGACCCGAACAGCCCGAAGCTGCCCCCGGCCTGAGCGATTACGGATTGCGGAATTCGGATTGCGGATTGAAGAGAACGCGCGCCCGTTATCAAAGTGTCGAAGTGGTGCAATCTGAACGAAGGATGGCGGAAAAGAGATGTCGAACGAACCTGAAAACGAGCAATCCGCAATCCGCAATTCGCCATCCGCAATCGGCGCGCTCCGGCGTTTCGTGCGCCCGCGCCCTGCGGCGGCAGCAGCGACGACGGAGACGGCGTTTGTCGAGCGGTGTGAGATGTGCAGCGCGGCGCTTGGGGCAGAGCATCAACACCTCGTCGAACCGTCTAAGCGGCAGATGGTCTGCGCCTGCGAGCCTTGTGCGATTCTGTTCAGCGGCGAGGCCGAGAAGAAATTCAAGCGCGTCCCGCGCCGCATTCGTGCGCTGCCGGAGTTTCGTCTGACGGACGGGCAGTGGGACAACTTGATGATCCCGATCCAACTGGCCTTCTTCTACCACAGCACGCCGGACGACAAAGTGTTGGCGTTCTATCCGAGTCCGGCAGGAGCAATCGAGTCGCTGCTCGCGCTGGATTCGTGGAATGAAGTCGTCGAAGACAATCCGGTCTTGCGGGAGTTGGAGCCGGACGTGGAAGCTCTGCTCGTCAATCGCGTCGGGGGCGGGGGTGAATATTACATCGTGCCGATTGACGAGTGTTACAAGTTGGTCGGTTTGATCCGCGCACACTGGCGCGGCCTCTCCGGCGGCACGGAGGTCTGGCGTGAGATCAAAGGATTCTACGAGGAACTGAAAGAACGCGCCGTACCCGTGAAGACGGCAACCACACGTGCCTGACTTAAACTTTCAAGTGGAAGGAGCCGAAGCCGTCGCACACGCGGCGGCTCCGCTCTTGTCGTTCAAACTGCGCGTCACCAACGCGGATGCGGACGAGCCGATTCACACCGTCGCGCTGCGCTGCCAGATTCAGATCGAGACGACGCGGCGGCGGTATAACGAGGGAGAGCAGGAACGTCTACTCGATCTCTTCGGCGAGCCGGAGCGTTGGGGCAAGACCCTCCGCACGATGTTGTGGACGCACGCGAGCATGGTCGTGACGCCCTTTCAGGGAAGCGCGCTCGTGGAACTGCCCGTCGCCTGCACCTTCGACTTTAACGTGGCCGCCACGAAGTATTTTGCGGGTCTGGAAGACGGCGAAGTCCCGCTCCTGATGCTTTTCAGCGGCACAATCTTTTACGAAGGCGCGGGCGGGGCATTACAAGTTTCTCAGATTTCGTGGGAGAAAGAGGCCAAATATCGTCTGCCCGTCTCCGTGTGGCAGGCGATGATGAACTTCTACTACCCGAACAGCACCTGGC
Organism: Pyrinomonadaceae bacterium; assembly: GCA_036009085.1. Classification (GTDB taxonomy): domain Bacteria; phylum Acidobacteriota; class Blastocatellia; order Pyrinomonadales; family Pyrinomonadaceae; genus JAIVJZ01. Next base: position 3,833 of record DASYMM010000306.1, read on the forward strand.
TCTCGCTGCGCCGCGACGTGTTCGACCGTTTAGCCCGCTACAAGATGCAACGCGGGATTCCGACATGGGAACAAGCGTTGGAAAGTTTATTAAACGATGAGGGAGGAACGATGAAGGATGAAGTCAAACCTGCTTCTTTCAGTTCATCGTTTATCGTTCCGCGTTCCTAGTTATAGTTATGAATCTCGACCGGGTGGAAAAGATCGCCGATGCCGTGCTCTATGAAGGGTACATCCTCTATCCCTACCGTTCGTCTTCGGTCAAAAACCGGCAGCGTTGGAACTTCGGCGCGCTCTGCCCGCCATCCTACAGCGAAGCGCAAGGCGGCACGGAAGCGTGCTTGATGCAGACGGAGTGCCTAGTTTCAGGAGATGAGCGAGTCACACTTGATGTGAAGGTGCGGTTTTTGCACCTGCTGTCGCGCGAGGTGGGAGTGCCCGTTGCGGAGTGCGGATCGCGGAGTGCGGATTACGACGAGTCGCAAGTTGGCAACTCTGATTCTCAGTTTCGAGTTGTTCCTTCACTTGAGGTCGGCGGGCGGATTTATCAAACGTGGCAGGAGGCCGTCGAGCGTGAGTTGAACTTGCCGGGGATCAATCTGCATCAACTCGTGTCGGAAAGGCGGCGAGAGGCTTTCGCCTTTTCGTCGCAGCAGGAGACGGAACCTTTGCGCGAGCCGGACGGACGCATACCCGGAATGCTCGTCCGCAGGCAGGAGTCAATCGAAGGGTCGGTTGAAATGAGCGCGGAACGCGCGGGCGAGAAGTTGTTTAAAGTCACCTTGCGTATCCTGAACCTGACGCCGCTGGATGATGCGGCCAACAAGAGCCGCGACGAAGCGTTGATGCGCTCGCTCGTCTCGACCCACGCCATCTTGGGCGTGCGCGAGGGCGGCGGTGCGTTCGTCTCTCTGCTCGAACCGCCGGAAGCCTTGCGGGAGATTGCCGCCTCGTGTCGCAACACGGGCACATGGCCGGTCTTGGTCGGCGAAGAGGGCGAGCGCGATTGCATGCTCTCCTCGCCGATCATTCTCTACGACTACCCGCAGATCGCGCCGGAGAGCGCGGGCGATCTCTTCGACGGAACGGAGATAGACGAAATCCTGACCCTGCGCATCATGACCCTGACGGACGAGGAGAAGCGTGAGATGCGCGGCGTGGACGAGCGTGCGCGCCAGTTGCTTGAGCGGACGGAACAGCTTCCCGCAGAGGGGTTGATGAAACTCCACGGCGCGATGCGCGCGGTCAGTCCACGCGAGGAAGGCGAGCGATGAACGAATGGGAGTTTCAGCTTCTCGAAGAGAAGACGCCAATCGAGCATGTGGAGGTCTCCGGCGCGCGGATCGAGACGGGTGCGCGCGTCCGTCTGCGGCCTCGCGCGGGCGGTGACATTTTCGATCTCGCGCTCGCAGGGCAGATCGCCATCGTCGAATCAATCGAGCAGGACTACGAGGACAAGGTGCATCTGGCCGTCGTTTTGGAAGACGATCCGGGTCAGGACTTGGGACGACTGAGGCAGCCCGGCCATCGCTTCTTTTTCTCCCCCGAAGAAGTCGAACCGCTCCCTCAATCGCCGATTGCGGAATGCGGAATGCGGAGTGAAGGAGAGAAATAGTGTCTTCCAATCCGCAATCCGCAATCCGCAATCCCAAATCGCCGAGCATACTCGTCGCGGGGATCGGCAACATCTTCCTCGGCGATGATGCTTTCGGTTCGGAAGTGGCAAGGCGGCTGGCCGTGCGCGAGTTGCCGCCTGAAGTGCGTGTCGTTGACTTCGGGATACGCGGCTTCGATCTCGCCTACGCGCTCCTCGACGGCTACGACGTGACCATCTTCATAGACGCGACTCCGCGCGGCGAAGCCCCCGGCACGCTCTACACCATCGAGCCTGATCTGGACGAGATCAATGCGGAGCCGGACGGCGAAGGGGCGTTGGTCGAGACGCACGGCATGAATCCGTTGAAGGTGCTCTCGATGGTCAAGTCAATGGGCGGCGAATTTAAGCGCATCCTTTTGGTCGGGTGCGAACCCGCGCCGCTGCTCTCGGAAGACGGGCACATGGGGTTGAGCGAAGCGGTCGAGGCAGCCGTCGGCGAAGCGGTTGAGATGGTCGAGTCGCTTGCTCGGAAGGCGCTCGAAGAGGAACGCCGGAAGGTGGCGGCGTTCGAGTGATGTTCAGGGAAAAGGGAGATCATCTGACATGAAACAAAATCAATCGTTGGAGCGGAGGGACAGGAGGCTGACCGGGATAAGCGCCTGGTCGCTCGTCGGAGGCGCGGCGTTGATACTTGCCGCCGCCGCCATCGTCGTGAGTCTGCCCGACATCAAACGCTACATCAAAATCAGCAGAATGTGATGAGCACACATCAACAGGGAAGAGACGGACGCGTGCGCGCGGGTCGAGAGGTTAATTTGTGGAAAGGCTTGGCGGCGGGTGTCGTCGGCGGGCTGGTCGCGTCTGTCGTGATGAACCAGTTTCAAGCCGTCTGGAGCAAGTTGGCCGAAGGCGAAGAGAGGTCGCACGGCGCGCAATCTTTGCAGCAGGGCACGCCGCAGCAGGGCGTGGGGCGCGAACTGCAAGCCGAGGGCAAAGACGAAGCGGAAGACGACGCGCCGGAAAGACTCGCCAACGCCATCTCCGTCGGCGTCCTCGACCGGGAGTTGACGGACAGCGAGAAGGACGCGGCGGGCACGATTTTTCATTACGCGATGGGCACAACCTCGGGCGCACTCTACGGCGCGGTTGCGGAGTTTGTGCCGGGAGTGAAAGCGGGGGCGGGCTTGCCGTTCGGCGCGGCGGTCTGGCTCGCCGTGGATGAGGGTCTCGTGCCTGCGGCCGGTCTCTCAAAGTCGCCTGCGGAGTACCCGCTCTCGATACACGCTTATGCGCTCGCGTCGCATCTGGTCTACGGGCTGACGACCGAACTCGTGCGCCGCGCTGTCCGCAACGCGCTGTGATGAGTCCGGGGAGAACGGCGCACCGGGTTTGCGTCGCGTGAAGCCTTGAGCGGGTGAAAGCGCATCCGGTTGACCAAAACTTATGAGCACTAATGAGTCGAGCGTTGTTCGCTACCGGATAGACGCCAGCCGAAGCCGTTTCGCCGTGCATGGAGTAGCGGAGGGGATGCTCTCCATGTTCGGCCACGATCCGGTGATCGCGATTCGGGGCTTTGGCGGCGACGTGCGCTGCAATCCCGACACGCTCGAATCGGCGTCGCTACTGCTGCTCGTGCAGGCCGACTCGCTCGCGGTCGCCAACAAAGTAAGTGACAAGGATAGACGAGAGATGGAGCGCGGGATGCGTGAAGACGTGCTCGAAATCCGACGCTACCCGGAGATCGTTTTCATGAGCACGAAGGTTTCCGCGAATCGCATGGGCGAAGGCCAATATCAAGCGAGGATCGACGGAAATTTGTCGCTGCATGGCGTGACGCGCGATCACGCGGTCAACGCGCAAGTGACGGTCAACGGAAACAGCCTGCGTGCGCAGGGCGAGTTTCCGTTGCGCCAGACCGATTACAACATCAGGCCGGTTTCCGCCGTCGGCGGCACGCTCAAGGTAAAGGACGAACTGAGATTCTCGTTCGACATCAGCGCGATTTCGGATTGCGGAATGCGGAATGCGGATTAGAAAACAGAACGCAATTCTTAAAATCCGCAATCCGAAATTCGCGTTTCGCAATCGAATGTATGCATGAGCTTTCAATTGCCATGAGTATGGTGGAAATGGCGTCGGAAGAGGCCGCGCGAAGGGGCGGCGTTCGGGTTTTTGCGATCCACCTCAAGCTAGGCCAACTGTCGGGCGTGGTCAAAGATGCACTCCTCTTCTCCTATGAAGTCGCCTGTCAGGGCACGACGCTGGAAGGCTCGCAACTCATCATCGAGGAAATTCCGGTGGTGGTCTATTGCCCGACCTGTCAGATCGAGAGGCCGCTCGCTTCTCTGCAACACTTCTGTTGCGGAACTTGCGGCACACTGACGCCGGAGGTCGTGCGGGGAAAAGAACTCGAAGTGGTCGCGCTGGAGATTCAATAATGAGCAATCAACCTCGCCTCGTCGAAATCAGACAAAACGTGTTGAAGCAGAATGATCTGCTCGCGCGCGAGTTGCGGAAACGCTTTCAGGCGGCAAACGTTCGCGTCGTTAGTCTCGTTTCGAGTCCCGGCTCCGGCAAGACTGCCTTTCTGGAAAATGCGCTCACGCGGCTGCGGCCAAGTGTTCGCGTCGCGGCTCTCGTCGGCGACCTCGCCACTGAGAACGACGCGGCGCGACTCGCACGCAGCGGCGCACCCGTCAAGCAGATCGTCACCGGCACGATCTGTCATCTCGATGCACAGATGGTGGAACGCGCGCTCGCCGGGTGGAACCTTGAAGAACTGGATTTGCTGTTCATCGAAAACGTCGGCAACCTCGTCTGCCCGTCAAGCTATGATTTGGGCGAAGACCTCCGGCTGGTGCTGCTCTCCGTCACCGAAGGCGAGGACAAGCCGCTCAAGTATCCGACGATCTTCAACACGGCGGACGTGGCCGTCATCACCAAAATAGATTTGGCCGAGGCCGTCGAATTTGAACGCGCGGCGGCGCACCGCAACATACAGTCCGTGCGTCCCGGAATGACGGTCTTCGAGGTGTCGGCGAAGACGGGCGCGGGAATGGACGAGTTGATGCAACTACTCTCCGTCGCCCGTTCGGCGGAACCGGAGAGAGTGCTGGCGGGCTGAATCCTGACGTTGACGATGGGGCGTTCTTCATATGAGCGTGGTGGCCGAACATCTTTCGCGAATCGTCCGTGTGCAACTGCTGGTGCGCGGCATCGTGCAGGGCGTCGGGTTTCGCCCTTATGTCTATTCGCTGGCAAGACGGAACGCGCTGCGAGGTCAGGTGCTCAATAACTCCACGGGCGTCTTGATTGACGTTGAAGGCGAGGAGCGAGACATCGAGCGATTCGTCGACGAGCTTACTTTGAACCCGCCCCCGCTCTCGCAAATCGAATCAATCCAGCGTCACGACGATCCGGCTGCGGCGAGCTTTCAAGACTTCCGCATCGTCGAGAGCGCGTCGGAGGGAATGACGCGCGCCGCCGTCTCGGCTGACGTTGCCACCTGCGCCGACTGCCTGCGCGAACTTTTCGACGCGCAGGATCGTCGCCACCGTTATCCCTTCATCAACTGCACCAACTGCGGCCCGCGCTTCACAATTGTCGAGGGCATCCCGTATGACCGCGCCCGTACCACGATGCGGGATTTCGAGATGTGCGCCGCTTGCCGCGCCGAATACGAGAACCCGCTCGACCGACGCTTTCACGCGGAGCCGACCGCCTGCGCCCGTTGCGGACCGCGTCTGAGCCTGCGGGATCAGAACGGGCATGAAGTCCGGCTTGATGCGGGTGAAGACATCATGTGCCGTGTGCGTCTGCTGTTGGCCGCCGGAAAAATTGTTGTCGTCAAAGGCATCGGCGGGTTTCATCTGGCGTGCGATGCGCTGAACGCCGGGGCGGTCGAGCGTCTGCGGCAGAGGAAGTACAGGGAAGATAAACCGTTCGCGCTGATGGCCGAGTCGGTCGCAGTCGTCAGGGAGTTTTGCGTGGTTAGTGCAGAGGAGGAGACGCTGCTCAATTCCGGGCGACGACCCGTGGTGCTGCTCGAAAAGAGAATTGACGCGCGCCTCCCCGAAGCTATCGCGCCGCGCCTTCGCACGCTCGGCTTCATGCTGCCCTATTCTCCCTTGCATTACCTGTTGCTGGAAAATCTCGAACGACCGCTGGTGTTGACGAGCGGCAACGTCTCGGACGAACCCGTCTGTTACGAAGACGAGGACGCCGCCCGGCGGCTCGACAAAATCGCCGATTACTTTCTTTTTCACGACCGCCGCATCCACATCCGCACGGATGATTCGGTGGCGCGCGTCTGTGCGGGGCGTGAGATGGTCTTGCGTCGGGCGCGCGGTTACGCTCCCGCGCCGGTCAGGGTGAACTTTAATTTCCCACGGCAGATACTCGCCTGCGGCGCGGAACTGAAAAACACTTTCTGTCTCGCGCGCGACCGACACGCCTTCATCAGCCACCACATCGGCGATCTGGAAAACCTCGAAACGCTGCGCTCCTACGAGCAGGGCATCGAGCATTACCAGCGTCTCTTTCAACTTCAACCCGAAGTGGTCGCCTACGACCTGCATCCCGAATACCTCTCGACCAAGTACGCCCTCGCGCTCGATGAAAGTCGAACTAAAATCGGCGTCCAGCATCATCACGCGCACATCGCAAGTTGCATGGCCGACAACCGGATCGAAGGCGAAGTGATCGGCGTCGCAATGGACGGCCTCGGCTTCGGCACGGATGGGCGCATGTGGGGCGGCGAGTTCTTTGTCGCAGACTTTCTCGCGGCTGAACGCGTCGCGCACCTCGATTACATCCCGATGCCCGGCGGCGCGAAGGCGATCCGCGAGCCTTGGCGCATGGCCGCCGCCTACCTGCACCGCGCGTTGGGCGATGATTTTCTCAAACTGGAAATTCCTTTCGTGCGAAATCTCGACGGGCGCAAGTGGGCGACGCTGCGGCGGATGGCTGAGACCGGCACGAACAGCCCCGCAACGTCGAGCATGGGGAGGCTCTTCGATGCCGTGTCGGGCCTGTTAGAACTGAGAAGCGTGGTCAACTACGAGGGGCAGGCGGCGATTGAACTGGAAGCATCGGCCGACCGGAGCGACGGCGCACAGGGGTACGAGTTCGAGTGCGACGCAGGAGGCGTCATACGCGCCGACGCGGTCATCCGGCGCGCGGTGGAAGATTTGCTCGACGGTGTTTCGCCGCCGAAGATTTCCGCGAAGTTTCATCTCGGCGTGGCCGGGCTGATCGCGTCCGTCGCGCGCAAGACAAGAGACGAACGAAGACTCAATCGAGTAGCATTGTCGGGCGGGGTCTTTCAAAACATGCTGCTTCTCTCGCACGTCTGCGCGATGCTCGAAGCGGACGGCTTCGAGGTTTACACACACAGCCGCGTGCCGACGAACGACGGCGGCATCTCGCTCGGACAGGCAGCAATCGCAGGCGCGCACCTCGCGTCGGGGAGGATTTAATAAATTATGTGTTTAGCGATACCCGGAAAGATCATCGAGGTGGTTGACGCGGAGAACCACATCGCCAAAGTTGATGTCGGCGGAGTCCGCCGCAACATCAACACGGGGATGCTCGACGGCACGAAGGTCGGCGACTACGTGTTGATTCACGTCGGTTTCGCAATGAGTAAAATTGACGAGCACGAAGCCGAAGAGACGCTCCGCATACTGAAAGAGATCGGCGAGTACCAGACGGAGTTTGAAGGGTTCAGCAGTTCTTTGGAGTAGAAAATTTTTTGAGTTTGGAGTTAAGCCAGATGAGCAAGGCCGGAGCAGCGGATGATTTTTCACGCGCCTTCTATCCTTTCCTGCACGAAGACAAGAAGAAGTCGCCGGAGTTGACGGAAGAACTGCGCTTCTCCTTGTTGGAGAAGGTGCGCGAAAGCGACGAGGTGCGCGCACGCTTCTTTGCCGATAACGAAGAGGCGATTCTCGCGGCGTCGCTTGAGATGGCGCGCAGCTTTCAACGCGGCGGCAAGCTGCTCGTCTGCGGCAACGGCGGCTCGGCGACCGACGCGCAACACATCGCCGTCGAGTTTATGCACCCCATCACGGTCGGGCGAAAGGCTCTGCCCGCGATCTGTCTGGCGAACGACATCGCGATGGTCACGGCCATCGCCAACGACGTGAGCTTCGCAGACGTTTACTCGCGTCAGGTGATCGCGCTCGGACAAGCGGGCGACATCCTGCTCGGAATCTCGACAAGCGGTAACTCGGAAAACATCGTCCGCGCCTGCCAGACCGCGCGCCGGATGAAACTCTCCACGATAGTTTACGCAGGCGGCGACGGCGGCAAGTTGGCTGCGATGCACGCGGCGGGCGCGCTCGACTTCTGCCTCACCGTCCCCACGTCGAGCATCCACCGCATACAGGAATCGCACGTCGCGCTCTATCACACGACATGGGACTTGGTGCACACATACCTTGAACATCGCTCAAGTGTCGAAGAGTAAGTTTGACGGAGGCGCAAGATGAAATTCATAGACGAATACCGGCAAGGCGACATCGCGAAAAAACTGGCCTCGCAGATCGCGGGGCTGACCGCGCAGCCGCTCAAGATCATGGAGGTCTGCGGCGGCCACACGCACACGATCTTCAAATACGGCATCGAAGATTTGCTCCCCGAAAACATCACGATGATTCACGGGCCGGGTTGTCCCGTCTGCGTCATCCCGCTCGGACGCGTTGACGACGCCATCTCGATAGCCGAGCGACCGGAAGTGATCTTCACCACTTTCGGCGACGCGATGCGCGTGCCCGGCTCGCGGACGAGTTTGCTCGACGCGAAGGCTTCGGGGGCTGACGTGCGGATGGTCTATTCGCCGCTCGACGCTTTGAAGATTGCGAAGAAGAACCCGGAACGGCAGGTCGTCTTCCTCGCGCTCGGCTTTGAAACCACCGCGCCTTCAACCGCGATGACGATCCTGCAAGCGGCCAGAGAGGGCGTGGAAAATTTCAGCGCGTTCTGTAATCACATCACGATTGTGCCCGCGTTGAAAGCCCTGCTCGATTCGCCCGACCTGCAACTCGACGGCTTTCTCGGCCCCGGCCACGTCAGCACTGTGATCGGCACGCGACCTTATGAATTTGTCCCGCGCGAATACGGCAAGCCGGTCGCCGTGGCGGGCTTTGAGCCGTTGGACATACTGCAATCCATCTACATGATCGTCCGGCAAGTCGTGGAAGGTCGCGCGGAGGTGGAGAATCAATACGCGCGTTGCATCACGCGCGACGGCAACCGGAAAGCTCTGGAAGTGCTGTTCGAGGTTTTCGAGCCGCGCGACTATTTCGAGTGGCGTGGTTTAGGTTCCATCGCGCACAGCGGGATGAAACTGCGCGGAAAATATGCGGCGTTCGATGCGGAGTTGAAGTTCAACGTGCCGGGCTTGCGCATCGCAGACCCGAAGGCGTGCCAGTGCGGCGAGATTTTGAAAGGCGTCAAACGCCCGTGGGAGTGCAAGGTGTTCGGCACGGCCTGCACGCCGGAGACGCCCATCGGCTCGTGCATGGTTTCGAGCGAAGGCGCGTGCGCCGCTTACTACAACTTTGGACGGCTCTCGAAGATCGCCGAGCGTTCCAACGCGTCGAGCGTTGAAACTAAAAGTATGCCCGAACTGGCGAAAGCGATGTGACCGGAATGACGAGCGACTTTAGCCCTTCGCCACTCTTCACGCGCGTGGAGCGCGCGCGGCGGCGGAAACACAAATTCAGAGACGAGCAGATCACGCTCGCGCACGGCAGCGGCGGGCGCGCGATGCACGAACTTGTCGAAGGTCTCTTCCTCGAACACCTGCGCAACCCGCTGCTGGAAAAGCTCGAAGATCAGGCGGTCTTTGAAGTCGGCAACGGTCAAGGCGCGGCTCGCCTCGCATTCACGACCGATTCCTACGTGGTTGATCCGATCTTCTTTCCCGGCGGCGACATAGGGCGTCTCGCCGTCAACGGCACGGTCAACGACTTGTGCGTGAGCGGCGCGCGCCCGCTCTATCTCTCGGCGGGCTTCATCCTCGAAGAAGGTTTCCCCGTCGCGGACTTGCGGCGCATCCTCACGTCCATGCGCGCGGCGGCGACGGAGGCGGGCGTCGAAGTGGTCACGGGCGACACGAAGGTCGTGCAGAAGGGCGGCGCGGATAAAATTTTCATCAACACGTCCGGCATCGGCGTGATCGAGTCGGACATCAGGCTTTCCGCCACGCGCGCACGTGTGGGCGATAAAATTATCGTGAGCGGCAACATCGGCGACCACGGGACGACGATCATGATCGCGCGCGGCGAGCTTGAACTGGAGACGGACATCGAGAGCGACACCGCGCCGCTCAACTCGCTCGTCCGAGAGATGATTGACGAAGCCGCACGCATCTCTTCTTTAGACGAGCTTCATTGTCTGCGCGACCCGACGCGTGGCGGCGTCGCAACGACACTGAACGAGATCGCGCTTAGTTCCGAAGTGTGCATCGAGATACATGAAGATCGGGTTCCGGTGCGCGAAGAGGTGAAGGGAGCGTGCGAGATTTTGGGTCTCGATCCGCTCTACGTGGCGAACGAAGGAAGGCTGGTTGCGGTCGTCTCCGCCGAAATCGCCGAACCGCTTATCGCGCGCATGAGAGAGAATCAATACGGGCGCGACGCCTGCATCATCGGCGAGGTGAAGGCCGAACCGCAAGGCATCGTGGCGATGCGGACGGGCTTTGGCGGGACGCGCATCGTGGACATGCTCGTCGGCGAGCAACTGCCACGAATCTGCTGAGAGTCAGTTGAAACTTATCATGCTCGTTAGAGGGTCTGATAAAGTTCCGGCACGAACGATGTCTAAAACATTAGTTTGATGGAGTGAGTTTTATTCCTGCGTAAGAGCTAGCAACCTGCTCCCCTCAAGAGTCTTCAAACGACAATTAAGTAGCATATTGCTTATACGCCCGTCTTCGGGGAGAATACGGGAGAAGTTCAACGCCCGTTTATGACGTAGAAAATATGAAGAAGAATCAACTGTTTCGCCCTCTTCTCGTTGCCGCGTTGCTCGTCGCGGCGCACGTCGCTTCGTTCGCGCAGGGGCAACTGACCCCGCAACAGCAGCAACTCGCCGATTACATTAAAAATAGTTACACCAAGCGCGAGGTGTCGATTCCGATGCGCGACGGCGTCCGGCTGTTCACTTCCATTTACGAGCCGAAAGACAAGGCGCAAAAATATCCCATCCTGCTCAACCGCACTCCTTATACGGTGGCTCCTTACGGCGCAGACCAGTACAAACCTTCTGTCGGCCCCGGCGACAATTACGCGCGCGAAGGATACATCTTTGTCTATCAGGATGTGCGCGGGCGTTGGATGAGCGAGGGCGAATTTGTGGACGTGCGCCCTTACGTCCAGAACAAACAGGGGAAGCAGATTGACGAAACGACGGACACTTACGACACGGTCGAATGGCTCGTCCGAAACGTCGCCAATAACAACGGGCGCGTCGGCGTCTACGGCATTTCGTATCCCGGTTTCTATGCCTCGATGGCGGGGATTGATTCGCACCCGGCGGTCAAAGCGATTTCGCCTCAGGCGCCCGTCTCAGACTGGTTTCACGGCGACGACATGCACCACAACGGCGCGTTCTTTTTAGCGCAGAATTACGGTTTCTTCGCCTTCTTCGGGCAGCCGCGCCCGCAGCCGGTTGAACCTACGCCCGCCTCCTTCAAGCCTTTCCCGTTCGGGACGGAAGACGCCTACAAGTTCTTTTTAGAGATGGGCGGCATGAAGAATTCCGGCGACCTCTACCAGCAGAAACTCGGCACGCGCATAAAATTCTGGGACGAGATGATGGCGCATCCGAATTACGACGACTACTGGAAAGAGCGCAACATTCTGCCGAAGCTGAAGAACATACGCGCGGCGGTGATGACCGTCGGCGGCTGGTACGATAACGAAGACCTGTTTGGCGCGCTGCAAACTTATCAATCTATCGAACGGCAGAATCCGGGCATCTACAACGTGCTGGTGATGGGTCCCTGGTTTCACGGCGGCTGGGCGCGTTCCGAAGGCGACTGGCTCGGCACGGCCTATTTCGGAAGTAAAACTTCACACTAT